>JAZKIE010000152.1:0-3709 GCA_040385025.1 Pseudomonadota bacterium
TGATCGGCAAACACACGGTGATGGTGGCCAACCTGGCGCCGCGCAAGATGAAGTTTGGCGTCAGCGAAGGCATGGTGCTCGCCGCGAGTCATGCCGACGACAAGGCTGCGCCGGGCATCTTTGTGCTGGAGCCCTGGCCGGGCGCCACGCCCGGCATGCGCGTGCGGTAGTGAGCACCGGCCTGCGCGTGCGTTATCGCTCGCGAGGCTGCGCCGTGTCTTCGGCCGCCATCTTCAACAACCACGCGCGAAAGATCGCGAGCGCCGGCATCGTACTGCGCTGTGGCAGGGTGCACAGGAAGTAGCCGCGCGCCAACTGGATCGGCAGATCGAAGGGCACCACCAGGCGCCCGGACTCCAGCGCCTCGCGCACCAGGCAACGCTGCACCAGCGCAACACCGATATTGGCGATGGCCGCCTGGATCAGGATGGACACCTGGTCGAAAGCATTGGCCAGGTTGGGCTGCGGGTCGGCAACGCCGGCAGCCTGCAGCCACTGTGCCCAGTTGCCGGGCGCGGTCGTATGGTAGAGAAGCGGCTCCTGCGACAACTCGGCGGGGGACCGCCAGGCCCGGTCCGCAGCGCGGTCCGGATGGCAGACGGGCACCATCTCCCGGCCGATCACATAGTCGCAGTGCCAGCCCGGCCACTGGCCGGAGCCCGTGCCAGTCAGCAATGCAGCATCGGGCGCCGTGCCCGAGAAATCCTCGTCCTTGCGATAGGGCACGAAGCGCAGCTGGATATCCGGGTGGCGGCGCTGAAAATCGGGCATGCGCGGCACCAGCCAGGTACTGGCGAGTGTCGGCACCACCGACAGCACAAGCTCGCCCTTGCCGCGGCCGCGCGCCAGCCCGGCGCTGGCATGTTCGATCGCCGCCAGCGGCTCCTCGATCGCCTGCAGCAGATCAAGCCCCGCGTCCGTCAGCACCAGCCGGTGCGCATTGCGCTGCACCAGCGCCCGCCCAAAGTGCGACTCGAGCCGCGCCACTGCGCGGCTGATGGCGCCCTGGGTGACACACAACTGCTCGGCCGCCCGGGTGAAGCTGCCGGTACGCGCTGCCGCCACGAAGGCGTGCAGTTCGGACATCGACGGGGAATGGAGTCGCATGGCAACAATGACCGCAGGTAATGCTGGAATGCCGGATTGTCGCTTGTGTCGCGCAGGCAAATCTACATAAGCTCGCGCTTCCTCTCCAGCCCCTTCACCCGCTTCAGGACATCCGCCATGAAACACACCGAACTTTCCCGCCGCAGTCGCGGCCTCGCCCTCCTGGTTGCCGCGGCCTTTGTGCTGTCCGGCGCTGCGCAGGCCCAGTCCGCCTATCCCGACCGGCCCGTGAAGCTGGTCGTGCCCTTCGCCCCCGGCGGATCGACTGACCTGGCGGCGCGCCTGATCGCCGAATTTGCCGGCCGTGAACTCGGCCAGCCTGTGGTGGTGGAAAACCGGGCCGGCGCGGGCGGATCCCTGGGCATGGAGATGGTGGCCAAATCCAGGCCCGACGGTTACACCCTGGGCATGGCCACGGTGAGCACCCACGGCAGCAATCCCGCCGTCTACGGCGGCAAGCTCAAATACGACCCGGTGAGGGACTTCTCGCCGGTGACCAACGTGGCGACGACACCCAGCGTGTTTGCCGTCAACCCGAAAATGCTGGCCAGCAGCATGCAGCAATTCATCGCGCTGGCCCGGGCCAATCCCGGCAAGTACAGCTTCGCGACACCCGGCACCGGCTCGCTGGGCCATGCCAACATCGAACACTTCGCGGCGCTGGCAAAGATCCAGCTGCTGCACGTTCCCTACAAGGGCGGCGGCGTGGCGATGAACGATGCCCTGGCGGGCCAGGTCGATGCCATCACCGACAACCTGCCGTCGGCCCTGCCGCACATCAAGGCCGGACGCCTGCGTGCGCTGGCCGTGTTGTCCGAAAAACGCTCGCCGGCCCTGCCCGACGTGCCCACCTATGGCGAACTCGGCTTTCCGCAGATGGGCGGTGGCGGCTGGTTCGGCATCGTGGCCCCGGCCGGAACGCCCCCGGCCGTCGTCGCCAGGCTGAATCTGGCGATCCACAAAGCCATGAAAAATCCCGAGTTCACCAAAAAGCTGGAAGAGTCGGGTGCCACGCCCATCCCCGGCACGCCGGCCGAGTTCGGCAAGCAAATCCAGCAGGCGATAGATCGCTACCAGCGCGTCGCCAAAGTAACCAACATCCAGATCGACTGACGCCCGCATGACCGACTTGATCCGCGCGTTCACCCTGTCCGGGCCCGAAGCCCCAGCGCTGCCCCTGGTCTGCGACTCGCCGCACAGCGGCACGGACTACCCCGGCGACTTCAAACACGCCGTGCCGCTGGCACTGCTGCGGCGCGGTGAGGACACCCACGTCGAGGCGCTTTGGGCCGCCGCGCCGCTCCTCGGCGCGACCTTGCTGGCCGCGCACTTTCCGCGCACCTACATCGACGCCAACCGCACCCTGGACGACATCGACCCCGAACTGCTGGCCGGGGCTTGGCCCGAACCGCTGGCACCCGGGGAGAAAAGCCGCCTCGGCTTCGGCCTGATCTGGCGCCAGATGGATGCGACCCTGCCGATCTACAACCGCCGGCTCAGCGTGGCCGAGGTGCAACAACGCATTGCCCGCTACTACCGGCCCTACCACGCGGCCCTGACCGAAGCCATCGAACGCAACGCGAATCACTTCGGCGGCGTGTGGCACCTGAACCTGCACTCTATGCCGGACAACGCCTACGAGCGCCTGCAGATCACCAGCCCCCATCCCCTCGCCGATTTTGTGCTCGGCGACCGCAATGGCACCAGCTGCGAACCGGAATTTGTCGCGCTGGTGGAAAAGCAGCTGCGCGATCGGGGTTACACCGTCGCCCGCAACAACCCTTACAAGGGCGTGCAACTGATCGCCAAAATCGGCCAGCCGGCCAGGAACCGGCACAGCCTGCAGGTCGAGATCCGCCGGCCGGTCTACATGGACGAGCTCACCCGCGAACGCCATGCCGGTTTCGCAGCGGTACAGCAGGACCTGACGGGCGTTCTGCAGGCCGTCGCGGCTTATCTGCGGGAGCGCACGGGCGCGCCGGCCTGACGCCGCTCAGGCGACGAAACGCAGGGCCTTGCCCGGCCTGGCCGCGAGTTCACTGACCGCCGCTTCTAGCGTTTGCAGCAGCAGCGCCACGCCCTGGGCCTGAAAAGGCGTGGCCGCGACCGCAACCTTGAGTTGCAGCACCGCGCCCGGCGGCAGGATGTCGCTGGGGGCCAGTCCGCGTGCAATCAGGCGCTGCCCAATCTCCGCGACCTGGTCGCGCGCGAAGTGGCCCTCAAGAATCACCACAAAATCGCCATCACGGTGGCGCGCCACCGTATCGCCCTCGCGCACCACCTGAGTGACCAAGGCGCCCGCATGCACCAGCGCGGATTGCGCCACCTGCAGTCCATATTCAGCGCGTATCTCCTGGATGTTGCCAACACGCACACGCAGCACCACGCCGGCTTCCGGGTCGCGCTGCTGGTGGTGCAGCAGGTGTTCCAGCCGCGCAAGCATCACGCGGTGGTTGGCCGTGCCGGTCAGCGGATCAACACGCGACAAGGCACCGACCCGCACCTGGTTATCACGCCGCTCGCGGCTTCGCAGGTACAGCGCAATCAGCAGCAGCGGGATCTCGACTGCCGCGCCAATTTGCGCGCCGTACTGCGTCCAGAA
>JAZKIE010000153.1:0-2290 GCA_040385025.1 Pseudomonadota bacterium
GACATCGCACTGGCCAGCGGCTACGCGGCGCAAAGCACCTCGATCCCCGGCGTCGCCCAGCGCACCGGCGCCACCACTTATTACCTGGAAGTGTTTCCGGTGCCGCTGGCAGAACTTCAGGGCAAGCGCCCGGTGTTCAGCCTGAACCCCGTCCCCGGCGCACTCGATGGATTGATCTCGTCGGAGCTGCTGGAAACCGCGCGCCAGGTCGGCAATGGCATGGCCTCACCGCAGCGCACACTGGTCATCAGTTCCAGCAGCCGAACCCTGACCACCGCTGAACGCATGGTGCCCGGCGACGGCCGCACCGACCCGGCGCCCTTGCTGCAGGCCGTGGGCGCGCAAAGCCGTGCCACCCAGGTCTTTGACATGGGCCAGATGGCGAAAGACTGCGGCACCGTGGTCAGCGCCGTGATGCTGGGCGCCATCGCCGGCAGCGGCCTGCTGCCCTTTGCGCGCCAGGCCTATGAGGACGCAATTCGCCACGGCGGCAAGGGTGCTGAAGCCAGCCTGCGCGGTTTCTCCAGGGCTTTCGAGCAGGTCGGCACACAGCGCGCACAGACCGCGCTGGTCGCGAATTTGCTATCAAATCAGGAGCTGCCTGCGCATACCGCAAAAGGGCTGGAGGCCGATTTGACTCGCATCTTCCCTCTGGATGTGCACGACATGCTCGCCCTCGGTCATGCCCGCATGCTCGAGTACCAGGACCGCGACTACGCCGACCTGTATGTGCAGCGCCTGCAACAGGTGCTGCGCGCCGAGCAGCTGGCCGATCCCGCCGCCGCCCGGGGCCACGCCACCACGCGCGAGATGGCGCGCTGGCTGGCGCTGTGGATGGCGTTTGACGACATCGTCCGCGTCGCCGACCTCAAAAGCAGCGCCAGCCGCTGGCAGCGTGTGACCGGTGAAGTCAAAGCCGGTACCGATGATTTGTTGCAGGTCTATGACCACTTCAAACCGGGCGCGCCCGAATTTGCCGCCTTGCTGCCCGCCAGCCTGGCTGCGCGCGTGACGCGCTGGGACCGCGGCCGCGTGGCGCGCGGCAAGGCACCATGGGCGATGCCGCTGAAAATCGGTACCCACTCTGTCTTCGGCATGTTGTCGCTGCGCCTGCTGGCCAGCCTGAAATGGCTGCGCGTGCGCGGCAGCCGCTTTGCCACCGAACAGGCGCTGATCGAGCAGTGGCTGGGCGGTGTGGTGAGCGGCACGCAAACCCATTGGCAACTGGGCCACGAGATCGCGCTGTGCGGCCGCCTGATCAAGGGTTATGGCAGCACCAACGAACGCGGCAAGGACAACCTGATGCATGTGCTGGAGCACCTGGCGACCGGAGCGTCGTTCGCCTCCAACGACCTGCGTGCTGCGGCCATTGCCCAGGCGCGCGAGGCCGCGCTGGCGGACGAAGCCGGCAAGGCGCTGGACCAGACCCTGGTGCAACACGGCGCGCCGGCACGGCCAGTGAAGGCCCAGCCGATACGCTGGATGGACAATCCCCACCGCAAGCCGCGCGCCGTCAAGGCACCCTGACAACACCCCCCGAGTTACGACCGCAAACTATCCACTTCAAAAGGAGACAAACCATGACAACCCGCTTCCAACCCCAACGCCGCGTCTTGCTGGCCCTCGCATTGGCTGCCGGCGCCCTGCTGCCTGCGGCCCACGCACAAACCTGGCCAGCCAAACCGCTGCGTGTCATCGTCAACTTCCCGCCCGGCGGCGCGGCCGACCAGCTCGCGCGCGCCATCGGCGTGCCGCTGGCTGAAGCGCTGGGCCAGCCGGTGGTGGTGGAAAACCGTGGCGGTGCCAACGGCAACATCGGCGGCGAAGCGGTTGCCAAAGCGCCGGCTGACGGCTACACGCTGCTCATGAGTTCTGGCGGCATGGTGTCGGTCAATCCCCACCTCTATCCCAAGATGGCCTTTGACCCCACCAAGGACCTGGTACCGGTGGCGGCCGCTGCGCGCGTGCTGGTCTTCCTCGAAGTCAAACCCACGCTGCCGGTCAACAACATCAAGGAGTTCCTGGCCTACATCAAGGCCAACCCCGGCAAGCTGTCCTTCGGCTCGCCGGGCAACGGCAGCTCGCCGCACCTGGCCACCGAGATGATGAAGATCCAGACCAACACCTTTGCCGTGCATGTGCCCTACCGCGGCGCGGCGCCAGCCATGCAGGACCTGTTGGGCGGCCAGCTCGACTTCATGTTCGATCCCGGCATCGGCCTGCAGCATGTCAAAGCCGGCAAGCTCAAGCTGCTGGCCGTGGGCAGCTCCAAGCGCTCGCCGCTGTTCCC
>JAZKIE010000154.1:0-7597 GCA_040385025.1 Pseudomonadota bacterium
ATTGAAGAGCAGATCTTCTATCCCGCAGCGCGTGAAGCCATCCATGACGACGACCTGCTCAACGAAGCCGAGGTCGAACATGCCAGCGCGAAGGACCTGATTGCGCAGATTTCCGCGATGGACGCCGAAGAGGAACTGTTCGACGCCAAGGTCATCGTGCTCGGCGAATACATCGACCACCATGTGGAGGAAGAGCGCGAAGAGATGTTCCCCAAAGCCCGCAAGAGCGGCATGGACCTCAAAGCCATGGTGACGGACCTGACGGCGCTCAAGGAAGAGCTGCTGGCCAACTATGAAATCCCGGCCTGATGTTGGGGACTGGCGCCGCCGATGCTGCAAGCTTTCCCCGCAGGCGCGGGGGGCGGGGAGAAACCGCCCCGGTACTGCCAGTGCCATCAGGGGAAAGCATTGAGCAACTGACCCGCAGCAACATCGAGGCCATCCTGCGGCTGGAACGCGAGCGCCAGGCCCGCCGTCCCTGGGCCTACCGCATGGCCGCGAGCATTGCGGGCTTTTGCGGCACAGCGCCGGTGCTCTGGCTGCACGCCATCTTCTTTGCGGTTTGGCTGGGGTTCAATTCCAGCGCGCTGGCCTTTGACCCCTATCCCTTTACTTTCCTGACCATGGTGGTGTCGCTGGAAGCGATTTTTATGTCTTTCTTCATCATGATCGGGCAAAACATTGCCAGACGGGAAAGCGAAAGACGCCACCAGCTCGATTTGCAGATCAACTTGCTCAACGAACGTGAAATGACGGCCATGCTCAGGCTCATGGGCACGATTGCCGACAAGCTGGAGATCAGTGAAGCCGACCAGGCCGAAGCGCGGGGTTTTGCGCACAACACCGATCCGCGCGCCCTGCTGGACCAGATCGTCTCGGCTGAACGCGCGGCCAGGCAAACCTCCTGAGCGTGGCCTGATTTCGCCTTGCTTCAGCCGCGCGGCGCCCCGAACCGGGGATCAAACGAAAAATAGAAACATGCACCGGCGCCTTCCGCCGATTCCCCGCGTATGGTGCCGCCATGCCGCTCCAGGATGCGGTGTACCGTGGCCAGGCCGATGCCGCTGCCTTCGAACTCGGTCTCATGGTGCAGGCGGTGAAAGGGCTTGAACAGGCTGTCGGCGTAGGCCATGTCAAAGCCGGCGCCGTTGTCGCGGACAAACAGCATCTTGCGCCCGCCTTCGCGGGTGGGCAGGGCGCCAAAGCTGATGCTTGCGTCGGGGCTGTTGCGCGAATATTTCCAGGCGTTGCCGAGCAGGTTTTCCAGGATGATGCGGGCGAACTTGCTGTCGCAGCGCACGTTGAGGCCGCCTTGTATCTCCACCTTGACCTGGCGCATGGGCTCGCGCTGGCGCAGTTGCGCGACGACCTGTTCGGCCATGGCGGTGAGATCCACCTGCTCCAGCACCAGCTTGCCCTTGCTGGCGCGGGCCAGCGCCAGCAGGTCGTTGATCAACTCATGCATGCGCACGACGTTGATGCGGACCCGGTCAAACAGGCGCTCTTCTTCCTCGCTGAGCCGGCCCTTGAGCCGGCGCGCCAGCAGCACGCTAAAGCCTTCGATGCTGCGCAGCGGCGACTGCAGGTCGTGCGACACCGAATAACCGAAGGATTCGAGTTCGGCGTTGGTTGCCATGAGCTGGTCGGTGCGTTCGTTCACGCGTTGCTCCAGGGTGTCGTGCAGGCGCTGGATCTCGCGGTCGCGGCGCAGCCGCACCAGCTCGGCGGTGATGCGGCTCGCAAAAATCTGCAGCAAGGCGTCGCGGTCCGTCGAAGCAGCCTGCGGCTTGCGCCAAAATGCGTTGACGATGCCAATGGCGCTGCCGTCTGCATCGCGCAGCGCAACGCCTGCGTAGGCGTGGTAGCCGCCGTCCACCAGGAAGGGGTCCTGCGGGAACAACTGCTGGATGCCGTCGCCGTACACACACAAATCGCTCTCGCCCATGGCCAGGTCGCAGGGGGTGCCGGTCAGTGCATAAGTGATGTTGGGCTGGAGCGCGCCGTCTTGCATCATGGCCAGCGAATTCACACTTTCATCCGGGCCGGTTTCCCCCACCATCACCAGGTCGGCGGCAATGGCCTTGCCCAAATGCTGGACCGCCGAACGGAAAAAGGACTCGCCGGTTTCGCCCGCGAGTCCGCGCGCCATGTCAATGAGCAGGGCCTCGCGCCGCTTCTGGTCGCTGATGTTGATGGTGGAGCTCAGGATGCAGGGGTCGCCGGCGATGTCGACGATCACAGACCAGATCTGGCAGTCCACCAGATGGCCGTCTTTGTGCCGCATCTGCGTTTCGCGGCTGACCACGCCTCCCCGCGCGCGCAGGTCGGTGATGAACTCGCTGCGCGCCTCTTCGCTGGGCCAGACCCCGGCCTCGACCGATGTGCGGCCCGTCAGCTCGTCAGCCGAGAAGCCCTGCACCGTGTCCTCGGCGGCATTGACGGCCAGGAAGGTGCCGTCCGACACCCGCGTGATGGTCATGTTGATGGGACTGAAATCAAAGGCCTTGGAGAACAGCTCGGCCGATTGCCGCGCGGCCTGGCGCGCCTCGGTTTCCGCCGTGACATCGGTGATGGTCGACACCACGATGCGGCTGTGGCCCATGCCTTCGATTTCCGTCGAGAGCAGCACGTGCAAAATTCTGCCGTCTTTGGCGAGTGCCTCCAGCGGCAGGTTGATGGCCCGGCCGGCTGCGGCCATCTGGCGCTGGAAGGCCTTGCGCGCCTGCGGGCTGCGCCAGAGGCATTCATCGGTGCCACCCATGAACTCTTCGCGGCTGTAACCGTACAGGCGTTCGAAGGCCGGGTTAACGTCCAGCACCGTCATGTCTTCGAGGGCCTGCACGACGATGGCGGCGGGGCTGCTGCGGAAGATGCGGCTGAAGCGGTCTTCGCTCAGGCGCAGGCGGTCTTCGGCTTCCTCGCGGCGCCTGAGTTCAGCATGCTGCTCGCGCAATGCCCGCAGCACCACCTGGCGGCTGGTGTACACGCAGGCGGCGATGCCGACCAGCAGCATCACATGGACCAGCCAGAAGACCGGGTCGACATTGAAGTTGGGCCTGCCGAGCCAGCCCGAGGCCTCGGCCCAGACCAGCGTGGCCAGCGTCGCCGCACTGAGGGCGACGGCCATCACCAGCGATTTTTTCTCCAGCATCATGCCGGCGATCACCACGGCACCGGCAAAACCCATCACCATGGCGCTGCGCGTCGACCCATAGGCAATGATGCTGGCCGCAGAGCAGGCAATCATGGAAAAAACCAGCACATGGCTGGCCAGCACATACTGGCCACGAAGCAGCAAGCGGTAGGTCAGACCAGTGAAAGTGATCGCCACCGCCGCAATGCCGAGCTGCAGGTGCGCACTGGTATGGATGATGGACACGCCGAACACCAGCGTGACAGTCAGCACTGCCGCCATCAGCACCTGCAGGACCAGCAACACGCCCAGCAGCGACCGCAGGCCGCGCATCGGCCCTTTTTCGATCAGTTCTGCATCAAGCAGGTAGGTAGATTCGGTCTGGGAGGTGTGGGGCATGGCGGTGTGGGCTCAGCCAAATACTAAAGCAAGACCCAAGCGAGGCATTGCGCCGGGCTGAATTTATATAGCTGGAACCCGCAGCTTTGCCGTGAACCCAGGCGCCTAGCCTTGGGCCACCGGCCGCTCGGTCTCGCTGACCCAATCGCTCCAGCTGCCGGCGTACAGGCCGCTGCGGCCCAGGCCCGCGATCTCCATGGCGACCAGATTGGGCAAGGCGCTGACGCCGCTGCCGCAGTGGTGCACCACGCTGGCCGGGTCGCGCCCGCCCAGCAAAACGTCAAATTCGGCGCGCAGTTCGGCGGCCGGCTTGAACTTGCCGTCTGCGCCCATGTTCTGGCTGAACGGGCGGTTGAGCGCGCCGGGAATGTGGCCGGCCACCGGGTCCAGCGGCTCGACCTCGCCGCGAAAGCGGGCTGGCGCGCGGGCGTCGATCAGGGTTTGCGTTGGCCGTCCGAGCTGGCGCGACACCTGGCCGGCATCGACCAGTGTGGCGCGCTCCGGCCCGAGCTCGAAGTTGGACTGGAAGTGCGAGGCTTCCTCGCCGCTGGCGAGGGCACCGCCTGCCGCCTGCCAGGCCTGCAGCCCGCCGTCGAGGATGGCCACGCCTTCGTGACCGGCCCACTTGAGCATCCACCACAGGCGGCCGCAGTAGTTGGCCCCGTTTCGGTCATACACCACGGCCTGCATGTCGTTGGCAAAACCGACGCTGGACAACCAGGTCGCAAATTTTTCGCGATTCGGCAGCGGATGGCGGCCCCCCGAAGCCGGGTGGTCGGCGCCGCCGGCGGTGAGCACGCCGTGGGTGCCGGGCACGCCGTGTTTGGCGCTCAGGTCGGTGTCAAGGTTGGCATACACCGCGCCCGGGAGGTGGGCCTGCAGGAACTGCTCTTTGCCGGCATGTGGTTTCATCAGCTCAAAGCTGCAGTCAAAAATCCGCAGGGGCTGCGCCCCGGCCATCAGGGCCTGCAGTTGTTCGGCAGAAATCAGGGTGGTGTACATGGTGATACCTTCAAAAGAAAGAGTCTGCGGCGTTTGTCAGGGCCATGCGAAGTCTTCAAGTATGGCGCGCCGCAGCAAGGCCGGGCAGGGATTTGGACAGCGCTTCACGTCGGACAAGGGCGCAAAGCCGCTCAATGTTCTTCGGCCGGGGAGTCGGGTGCGGCGCGGGCGCGCAACACGGTGGCCGCGATGCCGCTGGCCATGATCAGCGCCATGCCGGCCCAGCCAATCAGCGGCAGGCGCTCGCCAAACAGCAGCAGGCTGTAAATCGCGCCGAAGACGATGCCCGAATACTGCAGGTTGGCCACCACCAGCGTGGCGCTGCGGGTTTTGGCGCGGGTGTAGGCGCGTGTCATGCAGAGTTGCCCGAGCGAGGCCAGCACACCCAGCGGAATCAGCCAGAGCGCCGGCTTCCAGTGCCAATCGGACACCCCCGTGACGCTCATGGCCAGCGCGCCGGCCACGGCCGAACCCACGGCGAAATAAAACACCGTGCGCGTCTCGGGCTCGCCGACCCGCGCCAGCGCCATCACCTGCATGTAGGCAAAAGCCGCCAGCAGGCCGGACATCAGGCCGACCAGGCCGGCAAAGGCCTGGTTTTGCTCGATGGTGGGACGCAGCATCATGATGACGCCGATGAAGCCGGCAATCACCGTGAGCACCAGCGGGCCCTGGCTCAGGCCAGCCGCCGGGGCTGTCGGCCGGTCGCCACGTGCGGGCAGCAAGCCCATCAGCAGCGCGCCGCCGACCAGAAAGGCGGCGATCCAGACGCTGCTCATGTAATTCAGGGTCATGGCGGTGGCCAGCGGAAGGTGGGCAATCGCGTAAAACCAGGCGCCCAGCGAGATCACGCCAACCAGGCTGCGCCACATGTGCATGCCCGGAAAACGCGTGGCCAGCGAGATGCCGCGCGAGCGGGCCAGCGCCCACATGAAAAACATGCCCAGCAGGCCGCGGTAAAAAACCAGCTCGGCACTGTTGAAATGCTCGGAAGCAAACTTGACGCAGACCGCCATGGTCGCAAAGAAAAAGGCGGCGGCCAGCATCCAGAGGGCTTGCATTGTTGTCCCGATGTTACAGGTGAAAAGTGGGCCCGGACCATGTCAGTCGGGCGTGAGTAGCTATCAAATCAGTAGCAAATGAAGGCGGCGACAGCGCAGTCTCACAACATCTGCGTGGTTTTGCTGGCGCCCATTTCGCGCCGGTACCACTCATGAAAATGCTGCATGCCGTCTTCCATCGGGCTCTGGTAGGGGCCGAACTCGTTGTCGCCGCGCTGCATCAGCGCCTTGCGGCCGGCGTCCATGCTGAGCGCAATCTCGTCGTCCTCGACACAGGTTTCCATGTAAGCGGCCTGTTGCGCCTCGATGAACTCGCGCTCGAAGGCGCAGATTTCCTCGGGGTAATAAAACTCGACGACGTTGAGCGTCTTGTCCGGGCCCTGCGGGTGCAAGGTGCTGACCACCAGCACGTGCGGGTACCACTCGACCATCACGTTGGGGTAATAGGTCAGCCAGATCGCGCCGTGTTTGGGCGGCACGCCGTTGCGATATTGCAGCACCACGTCGTGCCATTTTTTGTAGGTGTCGGTACCGGGCTTGCCGAGCTTGTCGGAGACGCCGACGGTCTGCACCGAATAGTGGGGCGTCAGTTCCCAGCGCAGATCGTCAGTGGTGACAAAGGCGCCCAGGCCCGGGTGGTAGGGGCCGACATGGTAGTCCTCCAGATACACCTCGATGAAGGTTTTCCAGTTGTAGTTGCACTCGTGCAGGTGGATCTTGTCGAGCTGGAAGCCGGAAAAATCGAGGTCGGCCATGGGCCCCAGCGGCGCCATCTCGGCGGCGATGTCGCGGCCATTGTTTTCAAAGACCAGCCCGTTCCAGACGCTGGTTGTGTAGCGGTTCAGGTTCAGGCAGGGATCGACCTGAAAATGCGGCGCACCTATCAGCTCGCCGCTGGTGTTGTAGGTCCAGCGGTGCAAGGGGCAGACGATGTTGCTGTCGGCGCCGTTGCCCAGCGAGCCCCGGCCCTGCAGCATGGTGGACTGGCGGTGCCGGCAGACGTTGGAGATCAGCTCCACGCCCGTGCTGTTGCGCACCAGCGCGCGGCCGCCGAGTTCCTGCGGCAGCGCATAGTAGTCGCCCAGATTCGGTACCGACAACTCGTGCCCCACATAACGCGGGCCGCGGGCAAACAGCTTTTGCTGCTCCCGCTGGTACAGGCCGGCGTCAAAATAGCTGGAGATGGGGAGCTGGCTGGTGGCCTGCAGGAGACGAAGGCTTAGATCAGACATGCATTGGCCGGAACCGGCGATCAAGTGCAACACTGCACTATGGGTAGATGGACAGGCAGGCAGCTTGCGCCAGGGCGGGGCTGCGAGGACGAAAACCGCATTGGATTGTAGCCTGCCCCCTTGTTGGGCGGCCTGCGGCCTTGGGCGGCGCAGCGCTTGGCGCGGCCACAAACAGGGGCGCGTTTGGAACGGCCTAAAATCAGTACACCCGACAAATACCATGGCCAAAACTTCTTCTGCCTCCCTCCCACCCAGCCCCGCCAGTTATGAAGCTGCGCTCGAAGAGCTCGAAGCCCTGGTGGCCCGTCTCGAATCGGGTCAATTGCCCCTGGACCAGTTGCTCACCGGCTACCAGCGCGGCGCCGAACTGCTCAAGTTCTGCCGCAGCAAGCTTGAGGCCGTGGAAGGCCAGATCAAGGTGCTGGAAGGCACAGAGCTCAAGCCCTGGAACCAAGAGTAAACATCCATTGACTGACCACCGACCCTCTTTTGCACTGGACGCCTGGAGCGCCCGACAACTCGCCGACGTGGAACAGGCCTTGACGCGCTGGGTGGCGCCGCCCGAGCCGGTGCCGGCGCCGGCCGGGCTGGGCGACGCCATGCGTTACGCCGTGCTCGATGGCGGCAAGCGCCTGCGGCCGCTGCTGGTCATGGCCGCCTGCGAGGCGGTGGACGGCAGCCCGGCTGCCGCCCTGCGTGTGGCCTGTGCGGTCGAGCTGATCCACGCCTATTCGCTGGTGCACGATGACATGCCCTGCATGGACAACGAC
>JAZKIE010000155.1:0-4220 GCA_040385025.1 Pseudomonadota bacterium
CGCATGCCGCTGCCGATGCCGCTGTGCCCGGTATGGAAAATCGCCGGCAGCTTGTGCTCGTTGATGACCTCGTAGATCGGCCAGGCCATCTTGTCGTAAGGGTGGAAGCCCTGCACCGTCGGGTGAAACTTGAAACCCTTGACGCCGTGCTCCTTGATCAGCCGCTCGGCCTCACGCGCGCCCATCTTTCCCTTGTGCGGGTCGATGCTGGCAAAACACATCATCATGTCGCTGTTTTTTTGCGCGGCCTCGGCGATTTCCTCGTTCGGGATGCGGCGCCGGCCCAGCTTGGATTCGCTGTCCACGGTGAACATGACCAGCCCGATCTTGCGCTCGCGGTAGTAGGCAATGGTTTCTTCAATCGTCGGCCGGCGGCTGTTCTTGAAGTACTTGTCGGCAGCGCGGTCGTACTCCTCGCCGTAATTGTCGAACGGGTTCCAGCAACTCACCTCGGCATGGGTGTGAATGTCGATCGCGATGAGATTTTTGTAGTCCATAGGGGTCTCCAGACGCGCCTGAATTCTTTTCAAGCATGCGGGTTAACACTGATAAATCAGTTCCAAAATCGGTTGAATTGGTTATCATTTATAACAATAATTCACTCACTTTGCAAACCCGACCATGACACATCCATCCCCCTCCAAAGACATCCAGCTCGAATTTTCCGGTGACCAGCAAGAGATTGCCGTCATCCGCCTGAGCCGTCCCGCCAAACGCAACGCACTCAATGATGGCCTCATTCTGAGCCTGCGCAACATCTTTGAAAACCTCCCGTCCAGCGTGCGCGCAGCCGTGGTCCACGGCGAAGGCGAACACTTCTGCGCCGGACTGGATCTGGGCGAATTGCAGGAACGCGACGCGGGTCAGGGCATGCACCACTCGCGCATGTGGCACGCAGCGCTGGAGTGTGTGCAGCACGGCCCGGTGCCGGTGATTGCTGCGCTGCATGGTGCCGTCGTTGGTGGCGGACTGGAGCTGGCCAGCGCCTGCCACATCCGCGTGGCCGACGCGTCCACTTTTTACGCGCTGCCAGAAGGTTCGCGTGGCATTTTTGTCGGCGGTGGCGGCTCCGTCCGTATCCCCAAACTGGTGGGCGTTGCGCGCATGACCGACATGATGCTGACCGGCCGTGTCTACAACGCACAAGACGGCGAACGCGCGGGTTTTGCGCAGTACCTGGTGCCCGAGGGCCAGGCTTTTGCCAAAGCACTGGAGCTGGCATCACGCGTCGCACAAAACGCCCCTCTGACCAATTACGCACTGATGCATGCGCTGCCCCGGATTGCCGAGCAGCCCGCCGATCAGGGCTTTTTCACCGAGTCCCTGATGGCCGCCATTGCCCAAAGCGCACCTGAAGCCAAACAACGGGTCCAGGCCTTCCTGGCGGGCAAAGCCAGCAAAGTAGCCAAAAGCTGACAGCGCAAAAACAACCATGAGCCCAACCAGCACCCTCTCCCCAACGCCAAGCTACCGCCCGCTGGTCTTTGGTGTCACGCGCGTCGAGCTGCGCGATGGCCAACACGGCACGCAGTACCTGTCGGCAGACCAGCCGCTGGGCGACTACGCACACCGCATCACCGACCGCCTGGTCCATTGGGCACAACACGCGCCGGAGCGCAGCTTCATGGCCAGGCGCAAAAAAAATGCCGATGGCAGCTCCGGCGACTGGCAACACATCAGCTACGCGCAAGCGCTGTCCAGCGCGCGCAACATCGGGCAAGCCTTGCTGGACCGCGGCCTGAATGCCGAGCGCCCGGTCGCCATCCTCAGTGAAAACGACCTGGAGCACGCGCTGCTGGCGCTGGGCTGCATGTATGCCGGTGTCCCCTACTGCCCGGTCTCCCCCGCCTACTCCACGGTGAGCCAGGACTACGACAAGCTGCGCCATGTGCTGGCCACGCTGACACCGGGCCTGGTGTTTGCCAGCGATGCCGGCCGCTACGGCAAAGCGATTGCGGCCACTGTCGGGGCCGATGTCGAAGTTGCTATCAATTCAATAGCTGGTGACGCGCTTTCCCAGAGGGCAAGCACCCGATTTGATCAACTTGTCTCGACCCAGGCAACGGCCGCCGTGGACGCCGCCATGCAGGCCACCGGGCCCGACACCATCGTCAAATTCCTGTTCACCTCCGGCTCGACCAAACTCCCCAAGGCAGTCATCAACACCCAGCGCATGTGGTGCGCCAACCAGCAGCAGATGCGCCAGTCCATGCCGGTGCTGGCCGAAGACCCGCTGGTGCTGATTGACTGGCTGCCCTGGAACCACACCTTCGGCGGCAACCACAACGTCGGCATGACGATTTACAACGGCGGCACGCTCTACATCGACGATGGCAAACCAACGCCAGCCTTGATGGGCGAGACCTTGCGCAACCTGCGCGAGATTGCGCCCACGGTTTATTTCAATGTGCCCACCGGTTTCGAGGCGATTGCCAACGCCATGAAAACCGACGCGCAATTGCGCAAGAACCTGCTGTCACGCGTGAAGATGTTTTTCTATGCAGGTGCGGCGCTGGCCCAGCCGGTCTGGGACAGCCTGCACCAGACCCAGCAGGCCGAAGTCGGCGAACGCATCGTGATGGGCACCGGTCTGGGCATGACCGAATCCGGTCCCTTCGGAATTTTCGTGACCAGCCCCGATGTCAAGGCCGGCGACCTCGGCGTGCCAACGCCAGGCCTGGAACTCAAGCTGGTGCCGACGGATGGAAAGATCGAAGTGCGCTACCGCGGCCCCAACATCACGCCGGGTTACTGGCGCGCGCCTGAGGCCACCCAGGAGTCCCTTGACGACGAGGGCTTTTTTTGCACCGGCGATGCGGTCGCCTGGATAGACCGCCATGACATCCACAAAGGCCTGAAGTTTGACGGCCGCATCGCCGAGGACTTCAAACTCGCCACCGGCACGTTTGTCAGCGTCGGCCCCATGCGCGCAAAAATCATTGCGGCGGGTGCCCCGTATGTGCAGGACGCGGTACTCACCGGCATCAACCTGAAAGAGGTCGGCGCGCTGATCTTCCCCACGGCCGCCTGCAGAACGCTGAGCGGCCTGGGCGCCGAGGCCAGCCTCCAGGCCGTGCTGGAAAGCGCGCCGGTTCAAGCGCGCTTCCAGCAGTTGGTCAACGACCTGGCGAAAACCGCGACCGGCAGCGCCAGCCGCATCGCGCGTGCGCACCTGATGACCGATCCGCCCTCCATCGACAAGGGTGAAGTCACGGACAAGGGCTCCATCAATCAGCGCGCTGTGCTCAAACACCGCGACGCACTGGTCAACGCCCTGCACGACGACAGCCTGGGCTTCATCCTCAAACCACAAGAAGGCAAAGCATGAACATCGAGGGACATTGCGCACTGGTCACGGGCGGCGCCTCCGGCCTGGGCGAAGCAACCGCTCGCGAGCTGGCCCGGCTGGGCGCCAAAGTCGCGCTGCTCGACCTGAACCTGGCACTGGCCCAGCAGGTGGCCGCCGACATAGGCGCCGACCGCGCCATCGCCTGCGCCTGCGACATCACCAGCGCCGACAGCGTGGCCGCCGCGCTGGCCCAGGCGGCGGCAGCCCACGGACCGGCCCGCATCCTGATGAACATCGCGGGCATGGGCAGCGCCAAACGCGTGGTGCAAAAAGACGGCTCGGCCGCGCCGCTGGAAGACTTCGCCAGAGTCATCAACGTCAACCTGATCGGCAGCTACAACGTCAGCCGCCTGTTTGCCGCCGCCTGCGCCAAGCTGGCGCCTTTGGCCGATGGTGAACGCGGCGTGATGATGTTCACCGCCTCGGTCGCCGCCTTCGACGGCCAGGTCGGGCAGCAGGCCTACAGCGCGTCCAAGGGCGGGCTGGTCGGCATGACGCTGCCGATGGCACGCGACCTGGCCCAGCACGGCATTCGCGTCTGCACCGTCGCGCCCGGCCTGTTTGCCACGCCGCTGATGAAACAGTTGCCCGAGCCGGTGCAGCAATCGCTGGCCGCTTCGATTCCCTTTCCGTCGCGCCTGGGCAAGCCCGAAGAGTTTGCGCAGCTCGCCTGCCACATCGTGACCAACAGCCACCTCAACGGCGAGGTGATCCGGCTGGATGGGGCACTGCGCATGGCTCCCCGGTAAAGCATCCATTTTTTCTGTTGCGTTGGTTTTATCTGGCTTTTAAATCATTCCAAGGAGACAAACATCATGACAACTCGCCGCGAATTCACTTTGGCCCTGGGCGGTGCAGCCGCCCTCACCGG
>JAZKIE010000155.1:4320-8021 GCA_040385025.1 Pseudomonadota bacterium
CGGTTTCGCTGGCCTGTTATTTCAACCACGCGTTCGGCGTCGGTCCGGCCGTACCGGAGAGCGTCAAGACGCTGAAGGACTTTCTGGCCTGGGCCAAGGCCAATCCCACCAAGGCCAACTACGGCTCGCCCGGCGCCGGCTCCATGCCGCACCTGATCGTCGCGCTGATGAACAAGCTGCTGGGCAACGATTTGCGCCACATTCCTTACCGCGGTTCCGCGCCAGGCATCCAGGACCTGCTGGGCGGCCAGATCTCGGCCATGTCATCCCCGGTCGGCGACTACCTGCCCTACCTCAAAAGCGGCAAGCTGCGCCTGCTGGCCATATCGGGCATCAACCGCAGCCCCTTTGTGCCGGACGTGCCGACTTACCGCCAGCAAGGCATCCCGATCACCGTGCGTGAGTGGTACGGTGTTTTCCTGCCCGGCAAGGCCAACCCGCAAACCGTGCGTCGCGCCGCCGCCTACATGCAAACCGCGCTGGCTCAACCCGACCTCATCAGCAGCATGGCGCAGGTCGGCATGGAAGTGGGTTCATCCTCGCCGCAGGTTCTGGCTGACCTGCTCAAGGCCGACGCCGAAGAATGGCGCCGCCTGATCAAACAGATTGGCTTTACCGCCGAGTCCTGAGTACCATTCCCGCTTTCACCCATCCCTTACGGAGACATCATGAAACACACACGCATCGCACTCGCTGCCACCCTGGCACTGTTGCTGGGCACGGCTCAGGCAGACATCAACATCGGCATCAGCCTGCCCTTGACCGGGCCGACCTCGGCGCTGGGCATTCCCATCAAAAATGCCATCGCGTTGTGGCCAACCACGATCGCCGGTGAAAAGCTCAACGTCATCATCCTGGACGACGCCACCGACCCGACCAACGCCACCAAAAACGCGCGCCGCTTCGTGGCCGACGACAAGGTCGACATCCTGATGGGCTCGGCCGCCACCCCACCGGCCAATGCGGTGGCCGCCGTGGCCGCCGAGACCGGCACCATGCACATGACGTTTGCGCCCATCGACGTGTCCACCAACAAGGCCCCCTGGTCCTACAACACACCTCAGTCAACACTGGTGATGTCCCACGCCATCGTGGCCCACATGAAAAAAACCGGCATCAAGACGGTGGGTTTCATCGGTTATGCCGATGCGTATGGCGAGCTGTTCCTGCGCGACATGAAGGTCAAGATGGCCGGCACCGATATCAAGTTCGTTTCTGAAGAGCGTTTTGCCCGCACCGACACCAGCGTGACCGGCCAGGCCCTCAAGGTCACAGCAGGCGCCCCGGACGCCATCCTCGTCGTCGCATCGGGCAGCGGTGCGGCCATGCCGCACAAGGCACTGATAGAGCGCGGCTACAAAGGCAAGATTTACCAGACCCACGGTGCAGCTTCGCGCGACCTGATGCGGGTTGGCGGCAAGGATGTCGAAGGCGCGTTTGTGGTTGCCGGCCCCGGCGTGGTGGCAGAGCAACTGCCCGCCAACCACCCGAGCAAGCAGGTCGCCATGACCCACGTGACCGCCTGGGAAAAGCTTTACGGCGCCAACAGCCGCAACCCCTTTGCCGGCCACGCCTACGACGCATCGGTGATCCTGCAGAAGATCATCCCGATCGCGCTGAAAACCGCCAAGCCCGGCACCAAGGAATTCCGCGGCGCGCTCAAGGCTGCGCTCGAAAACGCCGGTCCGATTCCGCTGTTCCACGGCACCGTCAACTACACCGCCACCAACCATGCGGGCTATACCGACGAGACCGGCATCATCATGCAGATCGTCAATGGTGACTGGAAGCTGCAGGCTAAATAAGCCGGTTTTCCCGCAGGTGACCGGGCGCAGCGGCAACAGGCCGGCCCGCCCGGGCGCCCGCGCCTCACGCGTTCCCTGAAGGTATTTATGGATTTTTCAATTGCCAGCATCCTGCTGGTCGACGGACTGACCAACGGTGCGATTTACGCGCTGCTGGGCCTGGCCACCGTGCTGGTGTTCGCCGTGACACGGATCATTTTTATTCCCCAGGGCGAGTTCGTCACTTATGGCGCGCTCACGCTGGCGATTTTGCAGACCGGCAAGGTGCCGGGCACCATCTGGTTGCTGCTGATGCTGGCCGGGCTGGCGGCCGTGGCCGAAGCCTGGCACACCTGGAAAAGATACAAGCTGCCGGGCAAGGCCCTGCTGTCGGGCCTGAAGGTACTGGTGGCCCCTGCGGTGGTGTCGCTGGTGACGCTGTGGGCCGCGCCCCAGCAGTTCTCATTGTTTGTGCAGGCCTTGTTGTCGGTCGGCATCGTCACCTGTTTCGGCCCGCTGGTCTACCGCCTGGCCTACCAGTCGCTGGCCGATGCCACGCCGCTGGTGCTGCTGATTGTGTCGGTCGGCGTGCATTTCGCGCTGACCGGCCTGGGCCTGCTGTTCTTCGGTGCCGAGGGTTTTCGGAATCCGCCGTTCTGGGACGCGCGTTTCAGCATGGGCGCCGTCAATCTGTCCGGCCAGGCCGTGATCATCGGGCTGGCCTCCCTCGCGCTGATCATCATGCTGTGGCTGTTTTTTGAACGCACCTTGTACGGCAAGGCCTTGCGCGCCACGGCGGTGAACCGGTTGGGTGCGCGACTCATGGGCATCTCGTCGCAGACCGCCGGCCAGCTCACGCTGGCCATGGCGGCGCTGATAGGCGCGCTGTCGGGCCTGTTGATCGGCCCCACAACCACGGTGTTTTATGACTCCGGCTTTTTGATCGGCCTGAAAGGTTTTGTCGCCGCCGTCATCGGCGGACTGGCCAGTTATCCGGTGGCGGCACTGGGCGCGCTGATGGTCGGCATCATCGAGGCCTTCGGCTCCTTCTGGGCCAGCGCCTTCAAGGAAGTGATTGTGTTCACGCTGATCCTGCCCGTGTTGTTCTGGCGCTCGCTGAAGACCGGCCATTCGGACGAGGATCACTGACATGCTGCTGAGAAAAATCGGATGGCTGCTGATGCTGGCCGCCATTGTGCTGATCGCGGTGCTGCCCGTGCCCGAGTTCTGGATCACCCAGCTCAACTACATCGGCATCTCCAGCCTCGCTGTGCTCGGCCTGGTGCTGCTGACCGGCATCGGCGGCCTGACCTCTTTTGGCCAGGCGGCTTTTGTCGGCATCGGCGCCTACACCACGGCCTGGCTCACGGTGAACGCCGGGCTCTCGCCCTGGCTGACCCTGTGGGTCGGCCTGGGCCTGACCGCCGTCTGCGCCATCGTGCTGGGCTGGATCACGCTGCGCATGTCGGGCCACTACCTGCCGCTGGCCACGCTGGCCTGGGGCCTGTCGCTGTACTACACCATGGGCAACCTGCAGGCGCTGGGCAAATACGACGGCATCCTCGGCGTGACCGGCCTGTCGCTGTTCGGCTGGGAGCTGGGCCAGGGCCGTGTGTTTTTCCTGCTGACCTGGGCGCTGGTGCTGCTGGCAGCGCTGGCCATGCTGCACCTGCTGGACTCGCGCGTGGGCCGGGCCATACGCTCGCTCAAGACCGGCTCGCAAATGGCCGAGTCCATGGGCATCAACACCCTGCGTTTCAAGATCGGCATCTTCACGATTGCTGCGCTGCTGGCCAGCCTGTCGGGCTGGCTGTATGCGCATTTCCAGCGCTCGGTCAACCCCTCGCCTTTCAGCGTGCACATCGGCATCGAGTACCTGTTCATGGCGGTGCTGGGCGGCGCCGGCCATGTCTGGGG
>JAZKIE010000155.1:8121-9780 GCA_040385025.1 Pseudomonadota bacterium
GCGATGCCGGCGACGGGCGAAGTGGTGCTGCAGGCCAGCAACATCCGCAAGGAGTTTGGCGGGCTGATTGCCGTGAACGACATCAACTTCAGCGTTGAGGCCGGCCAGATTGTCGGCCTGATCGGGCCCAATGGCGCCGGCAAGTCCACCACCTTCAACCTGATCACCGGCGTACTCGCACCGACCAGCGGACGGGTTGCCTTTCGGGGCGAAGACATCACTTCGCTGGCCTCACGCGAGATTGCCAAGCGCGGCATTTCGCGCACCTTCCAGCACGTCAAGATGATTGCCGACATGACGGTGCTGGAAAACGTCGCCCTCGGCGCGCACCTGCGCGGCGGCCGCGGCGCGCTGTCTGCCACCTTGCGGCTGGACCGCAAGGAAGAGCAAAGCCTGTTCCGGGAAGCCGAGACCCAGCTTCGCCGTGTTGGCATGGGCGACCACCTGCATGAGCTGGCCGGCAACCTCGCGATGGGCCCGCAGCGCCTGCTCGAGATCGCCCGTGCACTCTGCAACGACCCGGCCCTGCTGCTGCTCGACGAACCCGCGGCCGGTTTGCGCCACAAGGAAAAACAGGCGCTGGCCGACGTGCTGCGCCAGTTGCGCGGCGAAGGCCTGAGCATCTTGCTGGTCGAACACGACATGGACCTGGTGATGCAGGTCACCGACCGCATCGTGGTGATGGAGTTCGGCACCCGGCTGATTGAAGGCACACCCGCAGAAATCCAGGCCAGCCCGCTGGTGCGCGCCGCCTACCTCGGCACCGAGCATTGAGAAAGTCAAGACCATGTCCACTCCCATTCTCAAAGTGCAGAACCTGCACGCGGGCTACGGCAAGGCCGAGGTGCTGCGCGGCATCAGCCTGCAAGCCGCGCCCGGCAGCATCATCACCGTGATCGGCCCCAACGGCGCCGGCAAGTCCACCCTGCTCAATGCCCTGATGGGTGTGCTGCCCTCGACCGGCAGCATTGATTACAACGGCCAGCCCATCGCCACCCTGCCGCTGGAAGAACGCGTGATGCAGGGCGTGGCCCTGGTGCCCGAACGCCGCGAACTGTTCGGCAGCATGTCGGTGGAAGACAACCTGGTGCTGGGCGCCTACCGCCAGGTGCGCCAGAACAACAAGCAATGGCGCGACCAGATGGAGGTCGTCTTCGAGCTGTTTCCGCGCCTCAAGGAACGCCGCACCCAGCTTGCCGGCACCTTGTCGGGCGGCGAGCGGCAAATGCTGGCGGTCGGCCGCGCGCTGATGTCGCAGCCCCGGCTGCTGATGCTCGACGAACCCAGCCTGGGTCTGGCGCCGCTGATCGTCAAGGAGATTTTTCGCACCATCGATGCGCTGCGCAAAACCGGTGTGACCACCGTGCTGGTCGAGCAAAACGCCCGCGCCGCGCTGGAAACCGCCGACTACGCCTACGTCCTCGAAATGGGCGAAATCGCCTTCGAGGGCCCCGCGTCCGAGCTGGCTCACGACCCGCGCGTGATCGGCACCTATCTGGGCGCCTCGGCCACTCACCGTTCCCAAACAGACTGACTGGAGCCCTCCATGCAATCCATCCGCACCCCCCTGGAAATTCTGGCAGTGGTTATCGGCGCGCTGACGCTGGCCGCCTGTAGCAGCAAGCCGACCGCGCCGGTCCGGCAGCCTGCACAGGGCGC
>JAZKIE010000156.1:0-12592 GCA_040385025.1 Pseudomonadota bacterium
GGGGCCCGGGTGACAAGTGGCCGGGCAGGCGTTCACTGTGCCATATTAATGTAGTGAACACAACATGAAAATTCAGTAATCGCAACATTTTTGAAATAAATTTGTAATTGCCGTGGAAATGCTATTGCGCTGGAAATTTTCATGCGCTACATTGATTTCAAATGTAGTAAATGCAACATATAAATTAAGCGTGCACTACATTGGTGTTGATGCACCACGATGGTCAGTCTGATGCGACAAGAGGCGAACACGATGACGGAACACACCAAAACGGACGGCTTGCCAGGCATGGATGCGCCGGCTTTTGGCCAGGTGCTGGAAAAGGCCAGGCCGCGCAACGACCGCATGAACAGCGAAAAAATCGAGTGCAATGCCTGCCCCGTGTTGTGCCAGATTTCGGATGGCCGCACCGGCGCCTGTGACCGGTATGCGAATCGCGGCGGCACCCTGGTTCGTGTTGATCCGGTGCTGCTGCTGCGCCGTACGCTGGCGCAGGACGAGGCGAAGGTGCTTGCCTTTGCGGGCCGCGTGGCGCCTGCCGACAAGGCCGAAGATGTCCCTCCGGCGTCCTGGAGCGGCGACCTGCTGCTGGCCGACGAGGTGTTTGTGACCGGCGTCGGTTCCTCGACCACCTACCCCGACTACAAGCCGGCGCCATTCATCGTGTCCTCGCAGGTGGACGGCGTCGACATGGTCACGGTTGTCACCGAAGGCATCTTCAGTTACTGCAGCCTCAAGGTGAAGATAGACACCGACCGCTTCCTCGGCGCCGAGCAGGCCAATGTGCGCTGCAAGGGCGAGGTGGTCGGCCATGTGACGACGGCGGAATACGGCTCGCAGATGCTGTCGCTGGGGGGTGTGCACCACCTGACCGGCGGCAGCAAGAAGGAGGGCCGTGTGACCATGGACATGATGCAGTCGCTGGGCAACAAGAAGGCGGTGGAATTCACGATTGATGGCGGCTCCCAGATCGTGATTCAGGCGGGCTGCGCACCGATTGTCAACGGTGTGGAAGAGCGGCGCATGCGTGTCGGTTGCGGCTCGGCAACCATAGGCATTTTTGCGAAACAGCTGTTCGGCAAACTCGATGAGGTGGTGGTGGTCGATGACCACATCACGGGGGTGCTGACCGAGCACCAGGCGGGCCGTTGCCTGGACATGCGCTCTTCGGGCATCAAGATGCGCGGGCGCAAATCGACCCCCGGCCGCTACTTCCAGGTCGCCAATCCGGGAACCGGCTGGGGCGGCACCGACATCGCCGAGCCGCTGTCCATCATCGAGAGTTGGGACCCCGATGTGGCCTGGCCGGGCCTGCGCCTCTTGATGACATCCACCACCGGGGAGCATGCCGGCTGGTATGTGCTTAATGAGGACCTGGTGCCCGTCGAGCAGGACATGCCGGCCGAGGTGCGCCTGGTCGTCGAGCGCATCGGCGAGAACTGCGAGCCCTCGCTGTCCACCGTGTTATTCCTGGGCGGCGCCGGCGGCAGCTTGCGCGCCGGCGTGACCGAGAACCCGGTGCTGTTGACGCGGGCCATCAAGAACGCTCTGGTCAATGTCACTTGCGGCGGTGCGCCGGCCTATGTCTGGCCGGGCGGCGGCATCACGGTGATGGCCGATGTCATGCGCATGCCGGACAACAGCTTTGGCACCGTGCCCACGCCGGCCATTGTGGCGCCCATCGAATTCAGCATGAAGCTGGAAGACTACCGCGCGCTGGGCGGCCACATGGACCATGTGCGCACGCTGGAAGAGGTGCTTTCCCGCGGTGCCTGGCACAACGAAGGTGCGCCATCGTCACTGCAATGGACGGCGTTGCCGGCCGCCAATCCCTGGCCGTTGGCGCGGCCTCCGCTGCTCGGCTGACATGGACGCCCAACGCTCACGTTTGCCCGATGGCCGCTGGCATTTCCAGCATGGCCCGATCGATATCGTGATCGGTGCGGGTGGCGATTCTTCGTCTGTGGAGGGCGCACACGAGGATGCCTGGCTACGCTTTCGCAGCATTCTGGGCGAACTCGTGGAAGAACTCCCGCTGTTGCAGCTTCCGGTGCAGGGCAACTGCCCGCTGCGGGGCCCGGTTGCACGGCGCATGTGGAATGCCTGCCAGCCTTATAAAAACAGTTTCATCACGCCGATGGCGGCGGTGGCCGGATCCGTTGCGCAGGAGCTGATTGCCTGTTATTCGGTCAGCGGTGTGGCGCGGGCCTGGGTCAACAATGGCGGCGACATCGCGCTGCATCTGGCGCCGTCCCAATCGGTGCGTATCGGCCTGTATGCAGATCTGGCGCATCTGAACCTGGACGAGTTGCGCGGTGGTATCCGCGCGGACGGACAGTTTGAAATTTCCAGCCTGCTGCCGGTGCGCGGTGTCGCCACCAGTGGCTGGCGCGGCAGGAGTTTTTCGCTGGGCATTGCCGATAGCGTGACGGTGCTGGCGCGCACTGCGTCCGAGGCCGATGCGGCCGCCACCGTGATTGCCAATGCTGTCAACCTCGCCGATCCGCGCATCCAGCGCCGCCCGGCGTGTGAACTGAAAGACAACTCCGATCTCGGAGATTTGCCGGTCACGGTGGATGTTCCGCCGCTGGAGCCGGCGCTGGTGCAGCAGGCTTTGCGCGTTGGCCTGCGGCGCGCGCAGGGCCTGCGCGCAGCCGGCCTGATATGGTCGGCCGCGCTGATTTGCCAGAATCAGATCGCCAGCACCGATACTGCGGCCATGGGCACGCTCGAAAAACACCACAGCAACCAGCAAGTTGGTTCGGTATTTGCTTAATGAAACAGATGGACGCAAAGCGATGATAGACATACGACGCATCTTCACGCACGTGGAGCAGATCCGGCACGAATTCGGGCCGGTGGCGCCCGTGCCCCTGTTGCGCGGCGCGATCGGCGTGGTGTTGACCAATCCTTTTGCCGGGCGGTATGAGCCCGAGATACTGCCGATGATGGCGGCGCTGGACCCTGTGGGGCTGGAGATGGCGCGCAAACTGCTCGCGGCCATGGACGTGCCCGCCGAACGCATCGAGGGCTACGGCAAGGGCGCCATCATTGGTGCGGCCGGTGAGCTGGAGCACGGCGCGCTCTGGCATGTGCCGGGGGGTTACGCCATGCGCGAACTGCTGGGCTGGAAGGGCGATGCGGCCGCTTATGCCAGGGGGCAGGGCGAAGAAAAAAGCGGGCGGCCCGGCAATGCCCTGTCCATCGTGCCCTCGACCAAAAAGGTGGGCGGGCCAGGCGCGGCGCTGGACGTGCCGATGACCCACATCAATGCGGCCTACGTGCGCAGCCATTTTGACGCGATCGAGGTACGTGTTCCCGGTGCGCCGCTGGCCGATGAAATTGTTTTTATCCTGGCAATGAGCACAGGCCCGCGCATTCATGCGCGTGTCGGTGGCCTGGCGGCGGCCGCGATCAGCAAATGGGACGGCCTGCGCTGAAGCGGCGCCGCGATTGCAACATGCACAAGGAAACCACATGACAGCCAGCATTCGAAAAATCATTGTCCAGGTCGATGAAATTCACCTGGAAATGGGCCAACCCGTCAAGCCGCCGACGCGCCGGGCGCTGGCCATGGCCGTGATCGCCAATCCGTTCGCCGGCGTCTACCAGGAAAACCTGGACGAGCTGATCGCCATTGGTGAAGAGTTGGGCGCCTTGCTGGGAAAAAAATGCGTGGAGGCGCTGGGCATCTCGCCCGGTCAGGCGCAGAGTTACGGCAAGGCCGCCATCGTCGGCGAGGCCGGTGAGCTGGAACATGCCGCGGCCATCCTGCACCCCAAGCTGGGCGCGCCGCTGCGCCTGGCCGTTGAAAAAGGCGCAGCCCTGGTGCCGTCGAGCAAAAAACGCGGCGGGCTGGGCACGGCGATTGATGTGCCACTGGGGCACAAGGACGCCGCCTTTGTGCGCAGCCATTTCGATGCGATGGAGGCCCGTGTGGCCGACGCGCCCCGAGCCAATGAAATTGTGGTCGCTGTCGTCGTGACAGACAGTGGCCGACCACTACCGCGCGTGGGCGGACTGCAGATCCACGACATCAGGGGCGAAGACGGGCTTCGCTAAACCCGGACCTTTCCAGTTTTAAACCGATCCACGACAGGAGTTTTTATGAAAATGCAATACAGGGTGCTGGGCACCATGACTTATCTGGGTCTGCTGGCTTCGCTGGTGACAGCGCAGGCGCAAGGCGTGATCAAAATCGGCGAGGTCAACAGCTACAAGGCGCAGCCCGCTTTTCTGGAGCCCTACAAAAAGGGCATGGAACTGGCGGTTGAGGAAATCAATGCGGCCGGCGGCGTCAACGGCAAGAAGATCGAACTGATCACACGTGACGACAACGCCAACCCCGGTGACGCCGTGCGGGTGGCTGAAGAGCTGATTTCACGTGAAAAGATCGATGTGCTGACCGGCACTTTCCTGTCCAACACCGGACTGGCCGTGGCGGACTTTGCCAAGCAGAAGAAGTTTTTCTTCCTGGCCGGTGAACCACTGACCGACAAGATGACCTGGCAAGGCGGCAACCAGTACACCTTCCGTCTGCGTCCCGGCACTTACATGCAGGCCGCGATGCTGGTGCCCGAGGCTGTCAAGCTCAAGAAAAAACGCTGGGCCATCGTCTACCCCAACTATGAATACGGGCAATCCGCCGTGGCGGCCTTCAAGCAACTGCTGAAGGCGGCGCAACCCGATGTCGAGTTTGTGGCCGAGCAGGCAACACCGCTGGGCCGGGTCGATGCCGGCAGCGTGGTGCAGGCGCTGTCCGATGCCAAACCCGATGCGATCTTCAACGTCTTGTTCGGCGCCGACCTGTCCAGGTTTGTGCGTGAAGGCAATACGCGTGGCCTGTTCAAGGACCGCACCGTGGTCAGTGTGCTGACGGGTGAACCCGAGTACCTGGACCCGCTCAAGGAAGAAACGCCGAACGGCTGGATCGTCACCGGTTACCCCTGGTATGGCGTTCAGACGCCCGAGCACAAGGCCTTTTTCCTGGCCTACCACGCCAAGTACAAGGATTATCCGCGTCTGGGTTCTGTGGTTGGTTACGCCATGATCCATTCTGTTGCCGCCGGCGCCGCCAAGGCCAAAAGCACGGAATCGGCCAAGATGGTCGCTGCCTTCAAGGGCCTGCAGGTCTCGACGCCCTTCGGCAAGATCACCTACCGCCCGGAAGACCACCAGTCCACCATGGGCGCGTTTGTCGGCAAGACCAAAAACGACAACGGCAAGGGCGTCATGGTGGACTACACCTATTTCGACGGTGCCAAGTTCCAGCCGCCTGCCGCCGACGTGAAGAAGTCGCGCGCCACAGACTGAGCAACCCTGCCTGCACAAAACACTGCGCTGCGCTGCGGCGTGGTGCGCTGTGCCGGGCTCCAGAGGATTATTGAATGAGTTTTTCAGGCTTCATCGTTCAGTTGCTCAACGGGCTGGCCGGCGCATCGTCGCTGTTTCTGGTGGCTGCGGGGCTGTCGCTGATCTTCGGCGTCACGCGCATCGTCAACTTTGCCCACGGCTCGTTTTTCATGGTGGGTATCTACATCGCCTACACGCTGGTCGAAAAACTGGGCACCGGCCTGGGCTTCTGGCCGGCACTGCTGCTCGCAGCCGTGGCGACCGGCATCATCGGGGCGCTGATTGAGATGGTGTTGCTGCGCCGCATCTACAAGGCGCCCGAATTGTTCCAGTTGCTCGCCACCTTTGCGCTGGTGCTGGTGATCAAGGACCTGGTTCTTTATGTGTGGGGGCCTGACGAATTGCTGGGCCCACGCGCGCCCGGCCTGTCGGGTGCGGTCGAAATCCTGGGCCGGCAGTTTCCGAGCTACGACCTGTTCCTGATTGTGGTGGGGCCGTTGGTGCTGGGCCTGCTCTGGCTGCTGCTGACCCGTACGCGTTGGGGCACGCTGGTGCGTGCCGCCACGCAGGATCGCGAGATGGTCAGTGCGCTGGGCGTCAACCAGGCCTGGTTGTTTACCGCCGTGTTTGCGCTGGGCGCCATGCTGGCCGGTTTGGGGGGTGCGCTGCAACTGCCGCGCGAACCCGCCACGCTGGAGATGGACCTGCACACCATAGGCTCGGCTTTTGTGGTGGTGGTGGTGGGTGGCATGGGATCCATTCCCGGGGCCTATGCGGCCGCACTGCTGATTTCCGAAATCAAGGCCATTTGTATCTGGCTTGGCGTGGTCGATATTTTCGGTTACAGCGTCTCCTTTTCAAAACTCACGCTGGTCGCGGACTTCCTGGTCATGGCCATCGTGCTGGTGTGGCGGCCCTGGGGTCTGTTCGGCCGGCCGCAGGCGCCCAGCCGGTATGTCGGCATGCAGGAAGAGCCACTGCGCAAAAGCAGCCGCAGCTATGTCATCGCGGCCGCCGTGCTCGGCCTGGTGCTGGCCGCCATGCCTTTGTTCACCGTCAATTCGCCTTACACCATGGTGCTGATGATCGACCTGCTGATCGCAGCGTTGTTTGCAGCCAGCCTGCATTTCATCATGGGCCCGGCCGGCATGCACTCCTTCGGCCATGCTGCTTACTTCGGGCTCGGTGCCTACGCTGCGGCTTTGCTGGTGCGCAGCAGTGGCATGCCCATGGAGCTTGCGCTTGTTGTCGCGCCATTGGTGGCGGCCGTGGGCGCCTTCATCTATGGCTGGTTCGCGGTGCGGCTGTCGGGTGTTTACCTCGCGATGCTGACACTGGCGTTTGCGCAGATCACCTGGGCCATCACCTACCAGTGGGATTCTTTCACCGGCGGCAGCAATGGCCTCACCGGTGTCTGGCCGGCCGAATGGCTGGCGGACAAACGCATGTATTACTGGCTCACGCTGGTGCTGGTGGCCGGCGCCGTGTTGTGGCTGCGCCGTGTGTTGTTTTCGCCCTTCGGTTATGCACTGCGCGCCGGTCGTGATTCGGTGCTGCGTGCCGACGCCATCGGCATCGATGTCAAGCGCATGCAGTGGACCGCCTTTGTGATTGCCGGCGCCGCGGCCGGCCTGGCCGGATCGCTTTACGCCTTCTCCAAAGGCAGCATTTCGCCCGAGAGCCTGAGTGTGGGCAAGTCGGTGGACGGCCTGGTCATGGTGCTGCTGGGCGGCATCCAGACGCTGGCCGGCCCGGTGGTGGGCGCGGTGACCTTCACCTGGCTGCACGACACGGTGGCGCGCAACACCGACTACTGGCGCGCCATGCTGGGCGCCATCATCCTGCTGCTGGTGCTGCTGTTTCCGCAAGGCATTGCCGGTTCGGCCAAGCTGCTGTTCGACAGCTTGCGCAGCAGGGTCTCCCGAAACAAGACGAGCGAGGTGAAGGTATGAGCGCGCCCCTGCTCCAGGTCAGCAACCTCGGCAAGTCCTTCGGTGGCGTCAAGGCGGTGGACGGCATCAGCTTTGATCTCCATGCCGGAGAACTGTTGGCGCTGATTGGCCCCAACGGCGCCGGCAAGACCACCACCTTCAACATGGTCAACGGCCAGTTGCCGGCCGGCCAGGGCTCCATCCTGCTGGACGGCCAGGAACTGGTGGGCCGCAAGCCGCGCGCCATCTGGCGCCTCGGTGTGGGCCGCACCTTCCAGATCGCCGAAACCTTTGCCTCGCTGACGGTTGTCGAAAACGTGCAGATGGCTTTGCTCTCGCATGACGGCAAGCTGTTTTCGATGTGGCGCAGCGCGGCCGCTTACAAACGCGATGAGGCGCTGGCCCTGCTGGAGCAGGTCGGCATGGCGGCGCAGGCGGACCGGCCCTGCAGCGAGCTGGCTTATGGCGACGTCAAACGTGTCGAGCTGGCGATTGCCATGGCCAACAGCCCCAAGCTGCTGCTGATGGACGAGCCGACGGCCGGCATGGCGCCGCGCGAGCGCAATGCGCTGATGGCGCTGACCAAACAACTGGTGCTTGATCGCGGCATGGCGGTGTTATTCACCGAACACAGCATGGATGTGGTGTTTGCCTATGCCGACCGCATGATTGTGCTGGCGCGCGGCCGGCTGATCGCCCAGGGCAAGCCGCTGGAAATCCGCGACGACCCCAAGGTGCAGGAGGTGTACTTCGGCAGCGGCAAGACCTTCGAAAAAATTGCGCAGAAATCCGCGGAGATCAGTGCCGTGACAGGAGATACAGCATGAGCGTGGATATTTTGCTGGATGCCAAAGCCCTTTGCGCATGGTATGGCGCGGCCCAGATCCTGTATGACGTGGACCTGCAGGTGAAGCGCGGCGAGGTGGTCGCCCTGATGGGCCGCAACGGCGCTGGCAAATCGACCACCCTCAAAACCCTGATCGGCATGCTGGCCAAGCGCAAGGGTGCGGTGAGCTTTCTGGGGCGGGACATTTCCAGAAGCGAGTCCCATGTGGCGGCCCGCCTGGGCCTGGGTTTTGTGCCGGAAGACAGGCGCGTGTTCACCGACCTCACGGTGCTGGAAAACCTCGAAGTCGGCAAGCAGCCCGCCCGGCACTGGCCCGACGGCGCAGCCGCTCCGGTCTGGACGCCGGAGCGCCTGTTCAAGCTGTTTCCCAATCTCGGTGAAATGCCGGACCGGCCCGGCGGCCGCATGAGTGGCGGCGAGCAGCAGATGCTGACGGTGGCGCGCACCCTGATGGGCAACCCCTATCTGGTGCTGCTTGACGAACCTTCCGAAGGTGTGGCGCCCGTCATCGTCGAGCAGATGGCGCTGATGATTCTCGAGCTCAAATCCCAGGGCGTCAGCATCCTGCTGTCCGAGCAGAACATGCATTTTGCGGAGCTGGTGTCGGACCGGGCCTATGTGCTCGAAAAAGGCCAGATCCGTTATGAGGGGGCCATGGCCGAACTGGCGGCCAATGAAGAGGTACGGCGTGCCTATCTCAGTGTGTGACACGCCTTTTTTGTCGTCATTTTTTCAACTCACTTTCAGGAGCGCATCATGCATACAGCCCATCGCAGAACCCTGTTGAAAGCCCTGTACGGCGCCGGCCTGGCGGCGGCGACCGCTTCCCTGTCCCTTGCCGCAGGCAAGCTCAAGCCTGACGGCAAAAGCGCGCTGATCGTGGTCGACGTGCAGAACTGCTTCGTGACCGGCGGCACCCTGCCGGTCAAGGGCGGCGAAGAGGTGGTCCCCGTGATCAACAAGCTGGCCAGGGCTTTCGAGAACATCGTCGTCACCCAGGACTGGCACACCAAGGGCCATGCCTCGTTTGCCAGCACCCACGCCGGCAAAAAGCCCTTTGAAACCAAAAAACTCGCCTACGGCAACCAGGTGCTCTGGCCCGACCACTGCGTGCAGGGCACCGAGGACGCCGCCCTGCACAAGGACCTGGCGCTGCCGACGGCGCAGGTGATTGTGCGCAAGGGCTACCACCAGGACGTCGACAGTTATTCGGCGTTCACCGAAGCCGACGGCAAGACGCCGACCGGCCTGGGTGGCTACCTCAAGCAGCGCGGCATCAAGCGGGTGTTTGTGACCGGACTGGCCACCGACTTCTGCGTGGCCTGGACCGCCATGGATGCGCGCAAGGCCGGCTTCGAGGTCTATGTGATTGAAGACGCGACCCGCGCCATCGATCTGAACGGGTCGCTGGCGGCAGCGTGGAAACAGATGGCCGCTCGCGGCGTCAAACGCATCCAGTCCACCGACCTGGCTTAAACCCCGATTCACCTTCCTGACGATCCGTTCCGGGTGGACGGCGGCGCAAGCCTTTGCCTGATTTTTCTGAAAATGGAGAAAAGTGATGAATACCATGACTCGCTGGATTGGCCTCAAGGGCGCGCTTTTTTATCTGGCGCTGACTGCCCTTTGCGCAGCCCATGCCGAGACCGGCGTCACCGATACCAGCATCAGCGTGGGCCAGACCGCGGTGTTCAGCGGGCCGGTCGCCGCCACGGGAAACAATTACCGGCGCGGCATCGAGCTGTATTTCGAGCAGGTCAACAAGGCCGGCGGTGTGAACGGCCGCAAGCTGCAACTGACCGCACTCGATGACGCCTACGACCCGAAAAAAACCGTCGAAAACACCCGCGCACTGATCGAGGACAACAAGGTCTTCGCCCTCATCGGGTATGTCGCCACCGCCAACCTGATTGCGGCCATGCCGCTGGCCGAGGAGGCCAGGGTGCCGATGTTTGCGCCGCTGGTGGGCACAACCTCCATCCGGCTCAAACACAACCGCTACCTGTTTCATGTGCGTGCCAGTTACCAGGCCGAGCTGGCGCGCATCACCCAGCAGCTTGCGGTGATAGGCACCAGCAAGGTGGCGGTGGTGTACCAGGACAGTGTGTTTGGCAAGTCCAACCTGGAGACCCTGCTGGAGCTGGCCAAGGCCGAAAAGCTGGAGGTGGTCAAGACCCTTCCGATGGCGATCAGCGCCGCCAGTGCCACCGATGTGGCGGCGCAGTTGAAACAGGCCGCGCCCAAGGCCATCATCATGATCATGGCCGGCACCATGTCGGAGGTCCTGATCCGCGATGTGCGCGGCGCCGGCCTGGGCACGCCGATGTACACCATCTCGGTGGGGCTGGCGGACGCCAAGGCCTCGGCCGCGCGGCTCAACGGTGCGCTGCGCGGCGTGGTCACCGCCAGCATCGTGCCATCGCCGACGCTGGAGCGTTACGGCATCGTCAAGGAATACCGCAAGGCGCTGGGCACATCGGCCGGTTCCGGCGACAACTACACGGTGCTGGAGGGTTATATTGTGGCGAAGGCCTTTGTCGAGGGCCTGCGCCGTGCCGGGCGCGCATTGACGCGCGAGAGCTTCATTGCCGCGCTGGAAGGTGTGGGTAGCCTGGACCTCGGCGACTTCCGCGTGGACTATGGCCCGAAAAATCACAACGGATCGAATTTTGTGGAACTCGAGATGTACACCGCAACGGGCAGCCTGATTCGATGACGCCGCTGGCTGTCACCCTGACTGTCAATCAGATCGAGCGCACGCTGGCCGTCTCTGCGCAGGCCAGCCTGCTCACCGTGCTGCGCAACGACCTGTGCCTGAACAGTCCCAAGTACGGCTGTGGCCTCGGTGAATGCGGGGCCTGTACGGTGCTGGTCGATGGCGTGGCGGCAAGGTCTTGCGTGATCCCGGCCGCCCACGCGGGCGGTCGGGCCATCACCACGCTGGAAGGGCTGGGTAGGGCGGGTCGCCTGCATCCGGTGCAACAGGCTTTTATCGACGAACAGGCCGCCCAGTGCGGCTACTGCCTGAGCGGCATGATTGTGATGACGGCGGCGCTGCTGGCACGCAACCCGGAGCCGACGGACGAGGAGATACGCCGCGAGCTGTCCGGCAACCTGTGCCGTTGCGGCACCCACCTCGAAATCCTCAAGGCCGTCCGGCGCGCCGCGCACTTGATGCGCGACGCCAGCGGAGCCTCGTCATGAGCCTGCGCGCCGCCATCCCGCTCACGCGCGCCGGCTTCCACGCCGCCGGTGGTGTGCTGCTGGTCACGCGTGAACCGCCGCCGGCCCCGCCACCTGCCCCCGGCCAGCCGCCGCTGGTCACGGCCAATCCGCTCGAAGGCGCAGAAATCCTGCTCGCGGTCTGGGACGACGGCAGCGTGACGGCGCTCAACGGCCATGTGGACCTGGGCACAGGCATCCGCACGGCCCTTGGCCAGATCGTGGCTGAAGAGCTCGACGTGGCGCTGGGCAGCGTTCACATGGTGCTGGGCGACACGGCCAGTGTGCCCAACCAGGGCGCCACGATTGCCAGCACTTCGATACAGATTCATGCCGCCCCGCTGCGTACTGCCGCAGCACAGGCGCGCGCCTGGTTGCTGGCCCGCGCAGCCCAACAGCTGGCCGTCGAGTTTTCCGCATTGCGTGTGCGCGATGGGGTGGTCAGCGTGGTGGATGACGATGCCCGCACCGTGGCCTATGGCGCGCTGGTCAGCGGCCAGCATGTCGAGTTGATGCTGGCCCCAAATGCAAGGCTCAAGGCGCACCAAGACTATCGCCTGGTGGGCACCAGCCAGCCGCGTGTCGACATTCCCGCCAAGGCCACCGGTGAATTGACCTTTGTGCACGACATGCGGGTGCCCGGCATGCTGCACGGCCGTGTGGTGCGCCCGCCGTATGCGGGGGCCGACCATGGCGACTTCATCGGCAACACGCTGGATGCGGTCGATGAATCGTCGATTGCGCACATTCCCGGCATACGCGCGGTGGTCGTGATCCGCGATTTTGTGGGTATCGTCGCCGAACGTGAGGAATTCGCCGAGCAGGCCTTGCGTGAACTGAAAGTGGCCTGGAAGGCCTGGCCTGGCCTGCACAAGCTCGACGACCTGGAGCAGGCGATACGGGACAACCCTTCAACGCAGCGCAAGCTGGTTGATGAGGGCGATGTGGATGCGGCGATTGCCGGCGCGGCGCAGACCATGGCGCGCAATTATGTCTGGCCCTACCAGATGCACGGCTCGATCGGCCCCTCCTGCGCGCTGGCCGATTGGAAGGGCGAATCTTTGACCGTCTGGGCCGGCACGCAGAACCCCCATGTGCTGCGCGCCGACCTGTCGCGCCTGATGGGGCTGGCCGATGTGGCTATCGACGTCATCCGCATGGAAGCGGCCGGCTGTTACGGACGCAATTGCGCTGACGACGTGGCGGCTGATGCGGCGCTGCTCTCGCGCGCGGTCGGCGC
>JAZKIE010000157.1:0-3555 GCA_040385025.1 Pseudomonadota bacterium
ATTGCAGCCGGCGTTGCCGTTCTTCTCAGCGCTTGCGCAGGCGGCATGTCCGGCAACACCATGTCCGGCGGCCCGTCGGTCATGGTCGGCGGCGCGGCCATGTTCCCGACCAAGGACATCATTGACAACGCCGTCAACTCCAAAGACCACACCACCCTGGTCGCTGCGGTCAAGGCCGCTGGCCTCGTCGACACCCTGAAGAGCCCCGGCCCCTTCACCGTGTTTGCACCCACCAACGCCGCTTTTGCCGCCCTGCCACCCGGCGCCGTGGATTCCCTGCTCAAGCCCGAGAACAAGTCCATCCTGACCAAGGTGCTGACCGCCCACGTGGTGCCGGGCCGCCTGGACGCCGCCGCGCTGAGCCAGCGTGTGATGGCCGGCAATGGCCGCGCCATGCTGACCACCGCCAGCGGTGACACCCTGGTCGTGACCAGCAGCGGCTCCAATGTGATGGTGACCGACGAAAAAGGCGGCACTGCCATGGTCACGATTGCCAATGTGTTCCAGTCCAATGGCGTGATCCACGTCGTCAACAAGGTGCTGGTTCCCAACTAAGCCCCGTCTGCCAAACCGCACCGGCACCCCGCCTTGGCACCCGCCAAGGGCAGGGTGATCAGTGCCCCAGCCACCACAAACTGCAACGGTTTGTGGTGGCTTTTTACTGGTCAATGGTTGCGCGTCGCCCCGCGCCGTATTCACCCCGGGCGCAGCCAGTCACCTCAGCCCGGATTATTTTTGCTATTAAATCAGTAGCTGGATATGCCTGTAAGCAAAGGGGCTGAAGGGGTTTTATCAATAAGTTGCAGGGCCGCCTTCAAGCTTCGAGACGCGCAACTGCAGCGATCGGATCCGCCGAAAACCCCTGACGCCAAATGTAAGCAGGTTCTTTTTGATGGTGAACTGGTTAGAAATCGTTACAAGATACTTCGGTTTTTTCATCCTGCCGGGCCTGCTTGCGCCCACACTGTCTGGCCGAGCTGACTGGGTTTCTGCGAAAAAACTCACCTGATTTGTTCTTGTTTTGTCACAACATCCATCTCACCCGATGATTCCGCAGGCCGGTGTTTTCGAGCGCTGCCTGCAGGAAGCCGCCGATGCGGCCAAGCCTGCGCTTGCGCACTGCATTGAGCACGCGGTCGCGGGACTGCAGTTGGCGGAAACCCAAAGCATGAAAACCGCCGAGCGCGACGAGTTCGGCCTGGCCTGGCGAGAACTGCTCAAACTCAAGGACAGCTGGTGCGCGCAGTACCCGCAGGACCTGCTCAAAGCCTTCAACAGCGCGGCGCCATCTTCCCCTGACCTGCTGGCGCCGCAGTTGCCTGTGCGGCCTGCAAGCCAGCACGGCGAAGCGGGCGCGGACTTGTTCTCGCTGGTGGACAACGCCCAGGTCGAGCAGGGCATCGAGTCGTCCCGCTTGCTGCAGCAGATACTGCCCGCCGTCGGTCAGGTGTTGGCTGAACTCGATGCCCTGATGAGTTCGGCGCAGGGCCTGGTCAATGTCAGGCCGGAGTTCAACCCGGTGCGGCCCGAGGTCTACGCACGCACCCTGCGCAGCTTGATGGCCACGGCGGCGGTCGAGCCGGCCATCCATGCCTTGTGGGTCAACCACCTGGCCGAACCGATGGGGCGCGAGCTCAAGCGGGTCTATGAAAAGCTGATCAATCTGCTGGAGCTGGCCCAGGTGCGCGCGGCCAGCTACCGGGTCGTGCCGACACCCGCCGCCGTGCGTAGCAGCAGGCCGGCGCCCCTGAGCAGCGCCGGCGCTTCGAACGCCAGCGGCGCTACCCCTGGCAACCCGGTCGGCGTGGGTTACGTCTCGGACGAGCCCCTTCCCAGATCACCGTCGCAGTACGCGGACTTGTCCGATGGCGACGTCAGGGACGTGTTGTTCCAGGACTTCCTGTTTCGCGGTGGCAGCGCGGCCAACCATGGGCTGACGCCGTCTTATTACGCCACCATCGAAGAAGAGCTGATCGCGCTCAAGGCCACGCCGGACTCGGCGCCGGCGCCGCTGGAGGCGCGTTCGCAAGCGCGGCGCATCAGCAATGAAGGCCACGACTACCACGGCACCCGCAGCGACCCGAGCCGCCCCACGCTGCCGGCGGGCGATGCCGACATCGACGATGACGACGGCACGCCGGAAAACGCCTCCCGCATCATTGGCGTGTTGAGCCAGCTCAGCTCGCAGGTCTGGGGCGTCTACGGCCGCGCCCGTGAACGCGCGCTGGTGCGCACACAACTGAAAAAGGACGCCACCCATGTCGGCCAGGTGCTGGGCATGGAGGTGGTGCGCAAGCTGGTCAACCAGGTGGCGCAGGACCCGCGCCTGCTGGTGCCGGTGCGTGAGGCCATCGTGGCGCTGGAGCCCTCGCTGCTGCGGCTGGCGATGGTCGATTCGCGGTTTTTCAGCGAGGAAGGCCACCCCGGCCGCCGCCTGATGGAACGCGTGGCGCAGCGCAGCTTCAAGTACAACAGCCAGGCCAGCACCGGGTTCACCACTTTTTTCAACTCGGTGACCGAAGCCTTCAATGGGCTGAACGCGCTCGACATCGCCGACGCCCAGCCTTTCGGCGACGCCTTGAGCAGCCTGCAAAATCTCTGGGATGCGCAGGACCGGCAGGAGAAGGCGCAGCGCAGCAGCATGCGTCAGACCATGCAGTTTGCCGAGGAGCGGCAAAGCCAGGCCGACCAGATCGCCTTTGACATGAGCATGCGTGCCGATCTGAACCAGGTGCCGGGCGTGGTGCTGGACTTTCTGTTCGGCCCCTGGGCGCTGGTGCTGGCGCATGCGCGCCTGACCGATACCCAGCGCCAGATCGACCCCCATGGCTACGGCTCACTGGTCAGCGACCTGCTGTGGAGCGTCAAGCCCCAGGTCACACTCAAGCGGCCGGGGCAACTGATTGACATGATTCCCGGCATGCTGGCCAAACTGCACACCGGCCTGGCCTCGCTCGGCCAGGACCCGCGCGAAACCGAGGCATTTTTCAGCACCATGGAAAAGCTGCACCGGCCGGTGCTCAAGCTGCGTCGCGTGCGCAGCCGCCGCGACGCCGAGGAGTCAGACACCGCACCCCTGGAAGTGGCGCTGGCCGACGCGCCGGACATGAGCGAGATCCTGCCGGCCACGCCCGAGCAACGCAAGGCCAAGGCGGCCGGCCAACCCTGGCTGGCGCCGCAGGAGCTCGACGATGCCGGTTTTGAAGAGACCCTGCCATCAGGGCCCGCGGAACTTGGCGACGACTCCGGCGATGAGATGGCCCTGCTGCCTGCCCCGGACGAGGCGCCACAGGACACCGCCGCGGCTGCCGAGCAGCCCAGCCCCGAGCAATTGCTGCACGGTCTGCGCGAAGGCAGCTGGGTGGACCTGCACTCCAAACGCCGCTGGCGGCGCGCCCAGCTGATCTGGGCCAGCACCCGTGGCACCCTGTTCATGTTTGTCAGCGACGGTGGTCAGCCCCACTCCATGACAAAACGCAGCTGCGAAAAACTAATCCGGGAAGGTTTGCTCCGGCCGGTGCAAACACACGGCGTCGTGGCGCAAGCCCTGGACAA
>JAZKIE010000157.1:3655-5315 GCA_040385025.1 Pseudomonadota bacterium
TCACCTTTTTGCTCCAGCTCACCGCACGGGAGCGAACACGCCGCAGCAACCGGCAGTTCGGCGGCATCCTGGCTTTTGTGGCGGGCGCCATCAATGCCGGCGGCTTTCTGGCAGTGCACCGCTACACCTCGCACATGACCGGCATCGTCTCGTCGGTGGCCGATGACCTGGTGCTGGGCAGCATCGGCCTGGCGCTTGCCGGCCTGGTTTCGCTGGCCGCGTTTGTGGCCGGCGCCATCACCACCACCTTGCTGATCAGCTGGGCCCGGCGCCATGCGCTGCGCAGCAAATACGCGCTGGCCTTGCTGCTGGAGGCGACGCTGCTGCTGGTGTTCGGCCTGGTCGGGGCCAACCTGACTTCCTTCGCCAGTTTGCTGGTGCCGACTGCCGTGCTGCTGCTGTGTTTCATCATGGGCCTGCAAAACGCCATCGTCACCAAGATCTCGAATGCCGAGATCCGCACCACACACATGACCGGCGTGATCACCGACCTGGGCATCGAGCTGGGCCGGCTGATTTACTGGAACCACTCCAAAAAAGCCAACCACATCCAGTTCGTGCGGGCCGACACCGACAAGCTGTTCATTCACGCCAGCCTGCTCGGCCTGTTTCTCTCCGGCGGTATCGCCGGCGCGCTGGCCTTCAAGGCCATGGGCTTCAGCGCCACCGTGCCGATTGCTTTGCTGCTGATCGCCATGGCTTTGCCGGCTGTGGTGATCGACCTGCGCAAACTGGCGCCGGCCCGGTGACCGCGCTGCCTGCACGGCCTGCCATGGCGGACGCACCAGGGCCTGCCGACGGCGACTTCCTTTCGCTGCAACATGTCAAGCCGTTTGTGCGCGAGGACGGCGCCGGCAAATCGCTGCATTTCACGCTGGGTGAATTGCAGAGCCGCATGTTGCTGCGCCGGCCGGCCTACCTGGACCTGGACTACACCCGGACCATGATGGGTTTTCTGCTGTTCAGGCCGGCACCCGCGCACATCGGCATGATCGGCCTGGGCGGCGGTTCGCTGGCCAAGTTCTGCCACCGGCAATTGCCGGCCTGCCGGATGACGGTGCTGGAGATCAACCCGCATGTGATCGCGCTGCGCCGCGAGTTCCAGGTGCCCGAGGACGACGAACGCTTCCAGGTGATCGCCGTCGACGGAGCGCTGTACCTGCAGCAGCAGGCGCCGGGTTTCGATGTGCTGCTGGTGGATGGCTTTGACCACCAGGGCCAGCCGGCTGCGCTGTGTTCACAGCGCTTTTACGACGACTGTTTCACGGCGCTCACGGCCGATGGCCTGCTGGTGATCAATCTGCACTGCGACCACCCCGACTACGCGCTGCTGGTAGGCCGCATCAGCCGCAGCTTCAGCAGCAACGCCGTCGAGGTTTTGGCCACGGAAAAAAGCAACAGCATCGTGTTTGCCTCCAGGGGCCCCGCCATCTCGCCACGCCGCATGAGCCTGCCGAAAAGCCTGTCCGGACTGGACGCCGAGGCACGCATGCAGCTCAAGAGCGAGCTGGTGCGGATTGCCTGGGAAATGAAAACCCTGGACCCGAACTGCGCGTGAGTCGTGCCCGAGCACGGCCTCAAGCCGCTCAGAAATTGTTCTGGCCCTGCATCTGTTGCTGCGGGTCAAAGCTCTGGGACTGGAGCTGGGCCTCTTCCTGCG
>JAZKIE010000157.1:5415-9825 GCA_040385025.1 Pseudomonadota bacterium
GCACTCACCACCAGGTGAATGAACTGCAGCTTGGCCACCACCTCATGCGGCAGCACAAAGGGGTAAAAGTCAGGCTGCCCCATGGCGCGCGACATCTCGTTGAGCAGCATGGTCAAGCGGGTCCAGCAGTTCAAAAAAGCCAGGAAGCGCTCTGCATCCGGATGCTCGGGCTGGTACAGCGCGTCAAGGGTGAAAGGCGTGAATTCCAGTTGTGCGGTGTCGGTGGCCAGGCCAAAACTCAGTGCCGTGTCCACGGTGTCGCGGATGTGCAGGTAATGCGCCCAGCACTCGGCCCAGTCTTCCCACGGATGCACGCTGGCATAGGCGCTGACGTAGTGCAGCGCCCAGTCCGGGCGCGGGCCTTGCGCATAGTTGGTCTGCAGGCTGGCCGCGTAGTCCTGGGTTTCATCGCCGAACAGGGCGCGAAAGCCCTCCAGCCAGTCGGTGCCGGCGATCAGCCGGTCCCAGTAGTAGTGGCCGACCTCATGGCGGAAATGCCCGAGCAGCGTGCGGTAGGGCTCATGCATGGCCTTGCGCACCGCTTCGCGTGTGGCGTCGTCGGCCTCGTTGAGGTTCAGCGTGATCAGGCCGGTGTCGTGCCCGGTCATGATGTGCGGGCCGTAGTCCGGCGAGCGCAGGAAGTCGAACATCAGCCCGCCTTCCGGGTCTTCGCTGACACGCGAGGACAGCGGCAAGCCGAGTGCGAGCAGGGCCGAGACCAGCCGGCGCTTGGCGAGCTCCACCTTGCCCCAGAGTTCGCCGTTGTCCGGGTGTTCCGGATCGTTAAGGTCGGGAATGGTGCGGTTGAGCCGGCAGGCGCGGCACAGCAGCACCTGCGGCTGGCCCTCTCCGACAGGCACCAGCCAGTTGCAGGCCGCCGGGCTCTGCAAGTTGGTGCAGCGCAAATAGGCCGGGGTCGGCGTATCGCTGGTTGGGGTGTCAGCACTGCCTTCCGCTTGCCATTCGACCCAGGTGTCAGGGTCCTGACCGGGCATCAAAGGCAACAGGCGCGCCAGGACCGTGTCGTAGCCCAGCGGCGTGCCGCAGGCCAGGCAGGTGCTGTTGCGGAAGAACACCGGGCAGCCGCACTGACAGCGGTAAGCGCGGCCCGCCAGGCTCGGCAAATCGGAGGCTGCCGGTGCGGGCGGCGAATCGGTGGTGTTGGACAATGACTACTCTCGGTCTCTGGGCACAGTTACAAAGTTTGCCACGTTTGCAAACGCGCCCCGCGCCGACTTGCCTTGTCTGGCTGTCAGCCTTTGCTGACAAAAATCAGCCGGCGCGGGCCGGGCTTTTATCATGTCGTACCCGATTAACCCCAAACCAAGGACGCCCATGCCCACTTACCACGTCGAAATGATGGAAGGCCGCACCATCGAACAGAAGAAAAAGCTGGTCGCGGAAATCACCCGTGTCAGTGTCGACATCCTGGGTGGCGCGCCGGATTCCGTCGATGTCATCATCACCGACATCAAGCGCGAAAACTGGGCCACCGGCGGCAAACTCTGGTCCGAACCGCGCGACTGAGGCATCACGCAAAGCACCCCTTGAGCCGCCCCGCCACCCTTCCTGAAATGCAGGCGCGTTACGGCCCGCGTTACCGCTGGCTGCTCCTGCTGTCGGTGATGGTCGGCACCATGGCCTCCATCATGTCCTCGACCATCGTCAACGTGGCGATCCCGGACATGAGCCATCACTTCACGCTGGGGCAGGAGCGCGCCCAGTGGGTCACCTCCGGTTTCATGGTCGCCATGACGGTGTCCATGCTGACCACGCCCTGGCTGCTGGCGCGTTACGGCTACCGCCGCACCTATGTGGGCACCATGCTGCTGCTGCTGGCAGGCGGCATCGTCGGCGGTTTTGCCAACAGCTTTGCGCTGGTGCTGGGTGCGCGCGTGGCCGAAGGCCTGGCGGCCGGCGTGGTGCAGCCGATTCCCGCCATCATCATCATGCGGGCCTTCCAGCCCAACGAGCAGGGCCGCGCCAGCGGCATCTTCGGCATGGGTGTGGTGCTGGCGCCGGCCATCGGCCCCAGCATAGGCGGCGTGCTGGTCGATTTGTTCGGCTGGCGTTCGATTTTTTTCATGGTCGTGCCCTTTTGCCTGGCCTCGCTGTGGCTGGCGTACCGCTATGTGCCGGTCACCGCGCCCGGTGGCGCGGCAGCCAACCGCAAGGGCGCCTCGCTGGACTGGCGCGGCCTGCTGCTGGGCGGCGCCGGCACGCTGTGCCTGCTCAACGGCCTGGTGGCGCTGCATGGCGGCGCGCTGCTTGAGGCGGCGCTGCTGCTGGGCGCGGCGATGACAGCCTTGCTGGTGTTTCTCGGCTGGCAGCGGCGCATGGCCGCCACCGGCCGCGAACCACTGATGAACCTGGCGCTGTTCAGCTACCGCCCTTTTGCGATGGGCAGCATCGTCGCGTTTATCTACGGCACGGCGCTGTTCGGCTCGACCTACCTGTTGCCGGTCTACATGCAGTTGGGCCTGGGCCTGTCGGCGTCCTATGTCGGCAGCATCTTGTTGCCCGCCGGCTTTGTGCTGGCCGTCACCATCGCAGGGGTGGGCCGGCTGGCCGACCGCCGGCCCACCTGGCTGCTGGTCAGCATCGGGCTGGCCCTGCTGGCGCTGTCGTTTGCGCTGATGCTGACCGTGACACTGACGACCGCGATCTGGCTGCTGGTGCTGTGGGCCATCCTGGGGCGCATCGGCCTGGGTTTCATCCTGCCCTCGCTGAACCTCGGCTCGCTGCGGGCCTTGAGTTCGGACCTGATCTCCCAGGGCTCGAGCGCGATCAATTTTGTGCGCATGCTGGGCGGCGCCATCGGCGTCAGCCTGTGCGGCATCGTGCTGGAATGGCGGCTGGCGGCGCACGGTGACTCACTGACGCAAACCGCCAGCAGCCCGGCTCGGCTGGCGGCCTTCAACGAAGTCTTTCTGATGCTGGCGGCGCTGTGTGTGCTTGCCATGTTTGCCGCCTGGAGGTTACGCCCCCACGCTCGGCACGATGTGTCCTCGCTGCCCCCCGAGGGGGCTGGGTCCGCCTTGGGACGGCCCGGCGGCAACCCGCGTCCCTCTGAGAACAAGGACTGACCATGTGCCAACTGCTGGGAATGAACTGCAACACACCGACCGACGTGACCTTCAGCTTCACCGGTTTTGCACAACGTGGCGGCAACACCGACCACCACGGCGACGGCTGGGGCATTGCGTTTTTTGAAGGCGGCGACTGCAGCGAGAGCGACCGCGGCCTGCGCCACTTTGTTGACCACCAGTCGGCCTTCCAGTCGCCGGTGGCCGAGCTGATACGCCGCTACCCGATCAAGAGCCGCAACGTGATCGCCCACATCCGCAAGGCCACACAGGGCCGGGTCGCGCTGGAAAACTGCCACCCCTTTGTGCGTGAGTTGTGGGGCCGTTACTGGGTGTTTGCGCACAACGGCGACCTGAAAGACTTCAAGCCGCGCCTGCACGGCAGCTTCCGTCCGGTCGGCAGCACCGACAGCGAACGCGCGTTTTGCTGGATCATGCAGGAGCTGGCCAAGTCCCATGCCAGCGTACCGAGCGTGGACGAGCTGACGCTGACGCTGCGCGAACTGGCCGCGCAGATCGCGCCGCACGGCACGTTCAACTTTTTGCTCAGCAACGGGCTGGCGCTGTGGGCCCATGCGTCCACCAGCCTGTACCACGTGGAGCGCAGGCACCCGTTTGCGCATGCCACGCTCAGCGACGAAGACCTCAGCGTCAACTTTGCAGAGCAGGCCGCGCCGGGCGACCGCGTGGCCGTGGTGGTGACCGCGCCGCTGACCACCAACGAGGCCTGGCAGGCCTTTGCGCCCGGAGAGCTGCGTGTGTTCGAGGGTGGCGCACTGCGCCCCTGATTTGCTATTAATTCAGGAGCTGCTCACGCCCGCCAGCCGGTGGCCAGAGGTCGATTCGGCTCTTGCTCCTATTTGAGTGCCGCCTCCAGCGCGTCGACAAACATCGCCGCCACATCAAACCCGGTCTGGTCAAAAATTTCCTGGAAGCAGGTCGGGCTGGTGACATTGATCTCGGTCACGTAGTCACCGATCACGTCCACCCCCGCCAGCAGCAGGCCGCGCGCGGCCAGCACCGGGCCCAGCGCCTCACCGATCTCGCGGTCGCGCGCAGACAGCGGCTGCGCCACACCGAGGCCGCCGGCCGCCAGGTTGCCGCGCACCTCGCTGCCTTGCGGAATACGCGCCAGGCTGAAGGGCACCGGCTTGCCGCCTATGACCAGCACACGTTTGTCGCCTTTGACAATCTCGGGCAAAAACTTCTGCACCATCACGCTCTGCGCGCCGTCCCTGTTCAGCGTCTCGGTGATGCTGCCCAGGTTCAGGCCGTCTTCCTTGACGCGGAAGATGCCCATGCCGCCCATGCCGTCCAGCGGCTT
>JAZKIE010000158.1:0-6582 GCA_040385025.1 Pseudomonadota bacterium
AAAGCGCCGGTTTTGCCGCCGAGATGCGCGGCCTGGCGCGCCAGTTCCAGTTCGAGACCATGAGCCAGCAGCTCGGCGAGGTGCCGACATGAACAAGCACGTGCTGGCCCAGACGCTGGACCGCGCCAACAGCGACGTGGTGCTGATCGTCGATGACGTGCCCGACAACCTGTCGGTGTTGCACGACGCGCTCGACGAATCGGGTTTTACCGTGCTGGTCGCCACGCATGGCGAAGCCGCGCTGCAACGCGCCGCGCAGGCCTTGCCCGACATCGTGCTGCTTGACGCGATGATGCCGGGCATGGACGGTTTTGAAGTGGCCAAACGCCTGAAGGCCGACGCCCGCACCGCGCATATTCCCATCATCTTCATGACCGGTCTGACTGAGACCGAGTACCTGGTTGCCGCGCTCGATTCGGGCGGCGTCGACTATGTGACCAAACCGATCAAGCCCAAGGAGGTGCTGGCGCGCATCGGTGTGCATCTGCAGAGCGCGCGCGAAAAGCGCCAGGCGCGCAATGCACTCGATGCCTTTGGTTACGCCACCATCACGGTGCGCGTCAGCGACGGCAAGCTGATGTGGCAGACGCCGCTGGCGCGCGCGCTGCTGCTGCAGTATTACGGCAGCAGCGCGCCGCAGACGCCGGAAGCGGTGCTGGCCTGGTTGCGCCGCAATCTGGCCGATGCGGAGCGGCAGATCGAGCCGCCGCGCCTGGTGTGCGAGAGTGCTGACTCGGTGGCACGGCGCCTGACCTTTCGCCTGCACCAGCAAACCGGCGACGACGACTGGCTGATCATCATGCGTGAGGAGTCGGACGATACCGTGATCCAGGCCATGAGCCTGAGCTTCAAACTCACGGCGCGTGAAGCCGAGGTGCTGTACTGGGTGGTCAAGGGCAAGATCAACCGCGATATCGGCGACATCCTGGGCACCAGCCCGATGACGGTCAAGAAACACCTGGAGCGGGTGTTCGCCAAGCTCGGTGTGGAGACGCGCACTGCGGCGGCAGGCATGGCCATGAGCCGCATCCGGCAATTGCACCCCCAATTTGAGGCTTGAGCGTTTCAATGGGCAGGGGCTGAAACCTTTTTGGCCTCCAGCCCATGACTAACAAGCGGCACCAGCTATAAATTTGATAGCGATGGACGCTCCGTCTTCTACTCTGGCTGTATCAGCGCCGCATCCTTGCGGATGGAGTCGCGGTCGCGGTGGTCTTTGAGGCGGTCCAGCGTGCTGTCCAGTGCGCGTTTGAGCTTGCCCTCGGCACCGCGGAAGGCCTCGTCAATGCCTGCGGCATGGTGGCTGACCGCGACCGGCGCGTGGTTGGCCAGGCGCGCTTCCATCAGGCAGCGCTTGTCGGCTGCGCCGGCCTTGCCACTGTTTTCATCGCTCAGGTGAACTTCCACACGCGTGATCTCATGGCTGAAGCGCTCCAGCGTCTGGCTGACCTCGGTCTGGGCCCAGCGCTCCAGCGTCTCGCGGCCGTCGATGCTGTGGTTGGTGTTGACTTGAACTTGCATGGGGTTGTCCTCTTTGTCAGTGCGGCCGCGCGGTGCGGTCCGCCAGGATAAAAACCGTCCGTGACGGCAATGAGCTTTCAGTGTGGACGCTTTGGTGAGGGGCTGCTGTAGGGGTTTTTCGACAATCGGCAGGGACGGCGGTCACTGGCTCCCCGTTCCTGCAGGAAAGCCCGGCAACGGTTACAATAAGCGCTTCGGTAACGCATCAGCCTTTTTCAACGAAGTCCCCTCCCTCTGGCTTCTTTCTCAAATGCGGCGCTTCTCAGAGCCCGGATTCACAGTGTCTTCAGTGCCCTCTCAGCATTGAACCCTCTCAGCACTGTTCCATTCCCAGCGAGCACTTCTCCCAACGGTGCCCACTCAAGGCTCACCCACCCGGCCCCTCCAGGCCGGGCAGGCAGAACCGGACCCGTTGGCTTGCTCGCAAGCCGTTTATTTCTCCATTTATCAAGCCGGGAAACATACCCGGCGCAGACTTTTATGACGATTGATCACAACCACATCGCGGTGGGCAAGTACCTTGTCTCACCGCTGGCCAAGCCCCAGGGCGAAGGCCAATACGCCGCCTCCGTGTCCATCCGGTCCGGGCGTGGCAGCGCCACGCACGACCGCGTGATGCGTTTCAGCGGACTTTTTGACAGCGCGGCTGCGGCCGTGCATTACGCCACCGAACATGCGATGCGCTGGATTCACGAGCGCTCGGCACCGGCTTGCGCCTGACGCGCCGGCTGACCCGTACAGATATTTTTTCCAATTTCCAAGGAGTTACATCATGGCCAAAGAAGAACTGATTGAAATGCACGGGCTGGTCAATGAGGTGCTGCCCGATTCGCGTTTTCGCGTGACGCTGGACAACGGTCACAAGCTGGTGGCTTACACCTCCGGCAAGATGCGCAAGAACCACATTCGTATCCTCGCCGGTGACCAGGTGTCGCTGGAGCTGTCGCCTTACGACCTGAGCAAGGGCCGCATCACTTTCCGGCACATTGCCGGTCGTGGCCCAGGTCCTTCGCGCCAGGCAAGCTGAACGGTTTGACCGGATCCCCAGCAGAAAAACTCAAGGCGCCTGCCCACCACCGGACGTGCTGGCGGGCGGCCGCGCCATCCAGGCGATCAGCGAGGAACGCATGGCCTCCTCAACCGACATATTGATCGGTTGCACCCATTCAAGCGGTACAAACACGGTGTATCCGCCTATCATGTAGCCCATGGGCAGGTACACCGCGACCCGCTCGCCGGGTAAAAATCCATCGGGCAAGTCGGAAAAATCACGGCGAGTCACCAGGCCGACGATCTCCAACCCGTGGCCCGGCATGCGCAGAATCACCACGCTTTGCTCCCCCTGTTTGCCAGTGGGAGAAAAATAGTCAGCAAAACTTTTCAGCGAGCTGTAAATGCTTTTGACCACCGGCAGGTTGGTAAACGGCAGTTCGGCAAACGCCAGCAATTGGCGTACCTTCGGTTTGGACACCAGGTAACCGATCAGCAGGATGATCAGCACGCCCGACACCAGCCCCATGCCGGGCAGATAGAAACTGCCAATCAGCGGGCTCAGTAGCCACAGGGTCAGTTTTTCCGTCCAGGCCAAAAAGATGTACAGCAGGTACAGGGTCAGCGCGACCGGCAGAACGGTGATCAGCCCGCGGAAGAAATATTTGTAGATTTTTTTCATGATGATTGATGGCGGGTCGATGCTGCGGCTTGAGCAGCTTGGGGGATTGGAGCCGGTAACAGGGCAGGCCTCAGTCTAGCGAGTCTGCACGGCAGCCTTGTCGCTTGCAAGCGCACATGTAGGCGTGGCCCTACCCGCGCTTTGGCTCACATCCGTCAATTCGTGGTGGATGCTGAATTTATGTTTGAGTTTCTTAAACAAATCCTGGAGAAAACAAATGCCCATCATTGCCTGGCTACTCGGCGTGCCCATCAGCGTGATCATTCTTCTGATGTTGTTTGGCGTGTTTTAAGGAGCGCCATCCATGCTACGTAAATTGATTGTTTTTGCCATCACCTCGGGTCTGGCCGCCAAGCTGTACCGAAGTTATGTCAGCAAGCGCGACGCCGGTGTTGCGGTGACTCCTCCGGTCACCACGCGCCGTCGCCGTGCAGGCGCGGCGACCGACCAGGCTTGAGCCAACACCCCGCCCGGATCAGGGACGCGGTGGCGTCCGTCCGGCGCGGCGGCAAACATACAACAACGCCAGACCTGCGGCCCAGCACAGGCCGCCGTATATCGCCCATTGCGGCTGGCCCGTCATGAAACTTCCCGGCAACAGGTTGATGCCCTGAAAAAACCAGATGGTGCCCATCAGCACCATCAGTATGCCGATCAATCGTCCTGCAATTTTCATCTTGTCTCCTTCAAGGTTCAGGGCACGCGCTTGAGCGGGCCAAAACAGGCCGCAAGCGCGGCGGTCTCGCAGACCAACAGCTTGTCGCCCCCTGGGCTGAACTGGATGAAGCGTATGTGTTGCTCTCCGGGTCCGTCCAGCAGGGCGCCAGAACAATCTCTTTTGTCATTCTGGCGTACCACGGTTTCGACCAGACGGTAAAAACCCTCAGCGTCCGCTGTTGCAGCGATTTCATATTTTTTCTCAGCCACTTCCTGGCCACTTGTGCTCAGCAGCGTTCGGTTATGCCGGAACTGCCAGGTTTCGGTGCAGGCGCCGCCAAAGGTGACCCAACTCCAGGTGCCCACGATGGGGTGGCCAAACGCATTGGCAGGTGGGCCGGCGGCGTGCAGCAGCGGGGTGCCGGGCAGCAGGCTGGCCACAAGAAACAGGTTTCGCAGACAGTTCATTCGGATCCAGGGTCAAGGGTTTCGTGTGAATGCTACTCCCCCGGCGCAGGTGCCGGCGGACCTCAGCGGCCGGTGATTTTCGGTTCACGAATGTTTTCGGGTGTCGGCCCACCGCCAGCGTGCATGAACAGCTATCAATTGGATAGCAACTGGAGGGCTTGTAATGGCGGCTGTGCACATCTGGTAACCAGCTTCACGCCGCGTGTTCCGGGCACACACCATGGCGACACGCGAAAAGCCTGCAATGGGCCTGCAGCCTTTCCTCGCTGTACCACCAGGAGAATCCCATGAAAAAAACAGCTCTTTTACTCGCCGTTGCTGCCGCTGGCCTTGCCGGTTGCGTCGCCGTGCCTTATGGCAGCGGGCCGCCGCATCGCGCTCACGGCGGCGCGTACCATGGCGGCGACCGCGACCGTGACGGCGTACCCAACCGCGCCGACCGTGACCGCGATGGCGACGGTGTGCGCAACCGCGACGACCGCCGGCCCAACGATCCGCGGCGGTATTGATTCGCGGGGCCTGCGGGCCGTTTTGCCTGTCTGGTGGCGTGGCGTCGTTATAGTGGGGTATTGATTTTCAGGAGACCCCATGACGACCCACGCTGCCCTGTTGCTTGCCCTGCTGTGCGGCGCGCTCGCTCCCCTGCATGCCCAGACCATCGGTGAAGTGGACACGGTGTTCAAGTTCATCGGACCGGACCACAAGATCGTGGTCGATGCGCATGACGACCCCAAGGTCAAAGGTGTCACCTGTTACGTCTCGCGCGCCAAAACCGGCGGCATCAAAGGCGCGGTGGGGCTGGCCGAAGACAAGGCGGAAGCCTCCATTGACTGCCGCCAGATCGGGCCGGTGTCCTTTGTCACACCGCTGTCCTTGCAGGAAGAAGTTTTCAGTGAACGGATTTCACTGATCTTCAAAAAAATACGTATCGTGCGCATGGTGGATGTTCCTCGAAACACGCTGGTGTACCTGACCTATTCAGATCGGGTGATCGAGGGCTCACCGCAAAACAGCGTGGCCTCGGTTCCGGTTGACCGCGCGCTGAAAATTCCCCTGAAGTGAGCCTGCGGGTCCTGATTTCCGGAGCGCCGTCCCACAGCCATCAAGGACTTATCCCTATAACAATCTGAAAGTCGATCCCGGACACTTGGGAGGAGTTCTTGCGCCGCAGTTTTCTGCCAGGCGCAACTTCCTCCCACAGAAGGACAGGCAGGGCATGACACCACAATTTGTTGCAAAGCCGACGGCAGTTCACCGTTCCGGCACCTGGCCGAGCGCCGGTGAGGCTTGCCGTGGTTGGCGTCTTCGCCGACAGGGAGGCCGGCATTGACGCCCGAACAAGTCCTGCGCGAAACCCATGAACGCCTGAAAATCGAAGCGCTTGAACTGGCCCGCGCCAACGAAGCGCTGAAACAAGAACTGGCGGAGCAGAAATTTGCCTTGAGTGCGCTCAAGGGCAATGCCTTGCGCAGTCTCGCTGAAATTTCCGGAGACTGGTACTGGGAGCAGGATGCCGACCACCGCTTTGTCGAGTTTGCGGTGAACTTGGGCGACAGCAAATTCAATGACGAATTGATAAGCAACGCCATTGGCAAGTGCCGCTGGGAGCTCCCCGGTATTGTGCCCTTGAGCGGCTCCTGGGAGGCGCACCGCGCGGTGCTCGATGCGCGCCAGCCGTTTCGCGGTTTGGAGTACCTGCGCACCCTGCCCGACGGAACAAGCACCTGGTTTTCAGTCAGCGGCGTGCCTCTGTTTGACAGCCAGGGCCGATTCACCGGTTACCGGGGCACGGCCCGCGACATCAGCGCAACCCGGCGTGCCGATGCGGCCCTGCACGAGGCCTTCACCTTCCTGAACGAAATTGTCGACAACGTCCCGATCGCCCTTCACCTGAAGTCGGCCGAAGGCAGGCATCCGGTACTGGTGTGGAACAAGGCCGCGCAAGACCTTTATGGCGTGTCGCGCGAGGAGGCCATGGGCCGCAGCGTGCACGAGTTGTGGCCTGCGAAGGACGCCGACCGCATGTACGCCGCTGATCTGGCGCTGATCAGCAGCGGCATTCCCGAGGACTTTGCTGATCGGCAAGCCGTCACCCGGCATCGCGGTGCCATCCATGTGCACATGCGCAAGGTCCCGGTGAAGGATGCCAGCGGCGCGGTCACCCATATTCTGATCACCGCCGAGGACATCACCGAGCGCCGGGCCGCAGAAGCCCGTTTGCGTCAAAGCGAGCTGCAGTTTCGCAGCCTGACCGAGCTGTCTTC
>JAZKIE010000159.1:0-4953 GCA_040385025.1 Pseudomonadota bacterium
GGCGGGCCCTGCCAGTTGCACGTCATCACCACGGTGAAGCGCTTGACCACCTTGCCCGAGCGGTCGGTGAACACGCCATACGCATCGATCGTGCCGTTGAAGTACTGGCGCATGTCGAGCACCGGCTTTTCGGCGGCGTAGTCGCTGATCTGCGGTCCGGCGCAGCCCGCCAGGCCGGCCAGCAAGGGGATACACAGCGCCAGGGCAGCAGCGCTCTTGAGGAGAAAACGGTTCACGGCTGGACCCCTTGTGGATGTTTGATGATCAGAAAATAAAGACAGGCAGCGGCCGCCAGCTTGAGCAGGCAGGGCAACACGCAATACGCGACCAGCAAGGCGTCCAGCGCCTGGGCATCACGCGCGCCGGGCGCATAACCGAACAGGGCGAGTAGCGGCAGCGCCAGCCCGGCAGCCAAGGCCAGATTGAGCTTGATCGCAAAATTCCACCAGCCGAAGTAGGCCCCCTCGGCGCGGCCCGACTGGCCATTGGCCTGGATCACGCCGGCCAGCAACGCACCCGGCAGCGCCAGGTCGGTGCCCAGCGCGATGCCCGACAGCGCGCAGACGATCACAAAGGCGGTGGTCTGGCCGGCGCCCACTTGGGTGGCCCAGCCAAAGGTGGCAATGGCCAGCCCCATGCCGAGCAGCCAGGCCGGCGCCAGGCCGATGCGTTTGACCACGGCCAGCCACAGCGGAATCGACAGCGCGGCGCACAGGAAGTAGCTGCCGAGGAACAGCGGCTCCATTTTTTCCGGCGCCTGCAGCCGGTCCTGGATGAAAAACAGCACCAGCGTGGCCGGCACGGCACTGGCGATGCCGTTGAGCATGAACACAGTCAGCAGCCGGCGAAAGCCCGCATGCTGAAATGGCAGCCAGATGGAGGTGCGGCTTCCGGCATGCAGCGCGGGTTGCGGCAGCGGCTGCTCGGCGCGCGTCCAGGCCAGCCAGCCCAGCGCCAGCACGCCAAAAAACAAAGCGGTCGTGACCGGCAGGCCGAAGGCCACCGGCGTGACCGACGCCAGCACCACGCCGATCAGGCCCAGGCCTTCGCGCCAGGCCACGATGCGGCTGCGCTGGCGCTCGTCGCCGCCCAGCATCGCGCCCCAGGACTGGTGCGAGACGCTGAGCGCGCTGTAGCCGGCATAGGTCAGCATCAGCATCACGCTGGCCCAGACCACCAGCGCCGCCGGCGTGTTGACCAGCGGGAAAAACAGCAGCGCAAAACCGGCCGCCAGCAGCAGCGCGGCGATGGCGCCCATGCCGAGCACGGCGCCGGGTGAACGTGCAAACAGCCGGTCACTCAGGCGGCCCAGCAGCGGGTCGATCAGCGCGTCGAACAGGCGCGCGCCCAGCAGCACGGCGCCCAGCGTGGCCAATGGCACGCCAAACTCACGCGCGTAGTGGTTGGGCAAAATCACATACAGCGGCAGCGCCACAAAAGCCAGTGGCAGGCCCAACAGGCCATAGGCCAGGCCGTTGCGCGTGCCAAAAGGGTTGCGGGCGCCAGGGCTCACGAGCCGGCTCCAGCCAGCAAGGCGCTGCGCAGGGCAGGCTCCGACGTGGCGGGTGCCAGCCAGATGCCGAAAAACAGTTTGGCAAAAGCGGCATCGCGGACCTCGCCCGTGGCTTTGCCGTTCACCCAGAACGCCGCGCCGACACCGGGGCGGTGTATGCCCATGACGCGGTCGCCCTTTTTGACATCGGGCAAGACCCTGGTCATGGCCGCCTTCCACTTTTCAGCTTGCTCGTCGCTGATGGGTGCGGAGCGGCGCATTTCGCTGATCGAGCGCTCGGCCACCGCCTGGTTGTCGAAGCCGCGCAGGTAGCTGAGCTCCAGCGCCAGCGGCTGGGTCGCAAAACCGTCCGCCGTGAAGCCAGGGTTGGCCCACAGCCGCGCGTCATAGACCTGCAAACCCCAGAAGGTCAGGCGCGCCTGACCCACCAGCCGCGCCTGCGGCAGGGCCTCCTGCAGTTCGGCGCGTTGATTGACATCGGCGGTCTGCGCCCAGGCCGCGCCGGCCCCGCCGGTCAACAGCACCAAAGCAGTGATCAGGACTTGCGCAGCGTGTACTGCACGACGTCGGTATTGGCCTGGGTGAAAGCCGCTTCGCAGTAGGCCAGATAAAACTCCCATATGCGGATAAACCTTTTGTCGAACCCGAGTTGGAGCACCCGTGACTCTTGTGCCATGAACTGGTCCCGCCACAGCTTGAGCGTGCGGGCGTAATCCTGGCCGAAGGAAAACTCGTCGACCACTTCCAGGCCTGCCGCTTTCGCCTGGGCCCGGAATTCTTTCGGGCAGGGCAGGCAGCCGCCCGGAAAGATGTACTGCTGGATGAAGTCGGTCGACGAGATGTAGCGCTCAAACAGGTTGTCGGCGATGACGATGCTCTGGATGCAGGCGCGGCCGCCCGGTTTGAGCAGGCGTGCCACGGTCTGGAAGTACTCGGGCCAATACTCGCGGCCCACGGCCTCGACCATTTCGATGGAGCAGATGGCGTCAAAGGTTTCGCCCGCGCCGTTCTTCCCGATGTCCCGGTAGTCCTGCAGACGAAGGTCAGCCTTGTCAGCCGCGCCCAGGCGGGCCAGGCGCTGCTGCGCCCAGGCCAGTTGTTCGGTGCTCAGCGTGACGCCGACGATGGAGGCGTCGAATTCGGTGGCGGCCATTTCGGCCAGCGCGCCCCAGCCGCAGCCAATTTCCAGCACGCGGTCGCCAGCCTTCACACCGGCCAGGCGCAGCGCGCGACGCACCTTGGCATCCTGCGCATCTTTCATCGAGGTCTCGGGGGATGCAAAAATCGCCGCCGAATAGTTCATCGTGCCGTCCAGCCACAGCTCATAAAAAGCATTGCCCAGGTCGTAATGGGCGTGGATGTTTTTCTGGCTGTTGGTTTTGGTGTTGCGGTTCAGCAGGTGCTTGATGCGGTAGGCAAACCGTCCTAGCCAGGTGCCGTAAATCACGTCCTCGACTTCCTGGCGGTTGCGTATCAGCACGCTGAGCAGGTCGTTCAGATTGTGCGTGGTCCAGTCCCCGGCGATGAAGCTTTCGGCAAAACCGATGTCGCCTGATTTGAGCGAGGCACCGCAGACGTTCCAGTTGTGCAGGCGCAAACTGGCCACGGGGGCTTCACCCGAACCAAAATGCCGGGTCGAACCGTCGGGGAGTTGCACATGCAGCGTGCCGTGTTTCAGGCGCGTCAGCAACTGCAGCACGGTGCGTGCGGCGGCTGGGGCGCCACCCGGCAGCGCCAGCGACGACAGCGTTGAGGACACACGCGAAGCGGTGGAAGAAGAAGGGTTGCTGGCAGTATTCATCGGGTGACAAAGCGTTGGGGTGGCTCGGGTTTGCGGACAAAGGGAACACGTTTGCACCACAGCCTGAAGGCCTGCCAGTGGATGCGCGCGACGACGCCGAAAGTCATGGCCGGGTGGCGCCACAGGGCGCGGCGCAGGCTTTCGGTGCTGAGCGGAACCAGCGTGCCGCTGACGCTGGTTTCCAGCAGCGGTCCGCCTGCGTCGTCATAGTCGATGCGCGCAACGGTTTTTTGCAGGTCATCGTTGTTGATGCGCATGAAACGAAAGCGATAACGTCCTTCGAGTGTGCAGAACGGCGAGACATGAAACACCTTGTCCGCGCTGAGTTCCTGGCCGTAGTGCGGGCGGTCCAGCAAATAACAATGGCGCTCGCCAAAGGTGTTGTTGACCTCGACCACGATGGCGCGCAGGCTGCCGTCGATGCGGTGGCAGTACCAGAAACTCACCGGTTTGAAGGTGTGGCCGAAGATACGCGGGTAGGTGTGCAGCCAGAGCTCGCCACCGGCATCGCTGATGCCTTCGCTGCGCAGCAGCTCATCGAGCCAGCTCACGCAGTCGGCACGGCCGTCGCCGTGGTCAGCATCGAAAAAACTCAGGGCGCTGCGGCGGTTGCGCGCCAGCGCGCCGTTGCCGTTCGCTTTCATGCTGCGCAGTGGCAGCATCAGAAAATAAGTGGGGTAGGCAAAGGCATTGCGGGCCGGCTTCAGGCGTGTGTGGCGCACCTGGCCGAAACCAAGCAGTGGGGCCACCACGCTTTTCACTTCGTCCAATGCGCTTGCCTGGGACGACCCTGCGCTGCGCGCGGGTGCCCACACGCTTGTGGCCGGGCTGATCATGCAGTGATCCCGGCGCAGTCGCCCAGCACCAGCCGCGCCGCTTCCAGGCCTGACTTGAGGCCATCTTCATGAAAACCGTAGCCGGCCCAGGCGCCGCAAAAATAGCTGTGCTGCCGCCCTTGCAGGCCGGGCAGGGCTTGCTGGGCGCGTATGGCCGCGGCGTCAAACACCGGATGTGCGTAGTCAAATTCACCCATGACCAGATTACGCGCTATCGCTTGCACCGGATTCAGGGAGACCACCACCGGCTGCTCGAAGGGCAGCGGTTGCAGCATGTTGAGCAAATAGTGCAGGCAGACCTGCGAGGACTCGCGCCGGCCATCCCGGGCGCGTTCGTAATTCCACGCGGCCCAGGCCAGCTTGTTGGCCGGCAGCACCGAGGTGTCGGTGTGCAGCACGGCGCGGTTGGGCTGGTAGCTGATGGCGCCAAGCACGGCGCGTTCGTCGGGGGCGGCATCGGCAAGCAGCGCCAGCGACTGGTCGGCGTGCGCCGCGAGCACCACCTTGTCAAAAGTTTCGGTCTGGCCCCTGGCGACAATCCGCACGCCGCCGCGCATCAGGCCGGCATCGCGCTCAATGCGCTCCACAGGCGTGTTCAGGCGTTTGTCGGCAATGTTGGCGATGATTTTTTCAACGTAGGTTCGGGCGCCGCCGGTGACAGTCCACCACTGCGGCCGATTCGCCACCTGGATCAGGCCGTGGTTGTGGCAGAAGCGGATCATGGTGGCGACCGGGAACTGCAGCATCTGGTCGGTCGGGCAGGACCAGATGCAACCGAGCATGGGCAGGAAGTACCAGTCGCG
>JAZKIE010000160.1:0-5255 GCA_040385025.1 Pseudomonadota bacterium
GCACCGCCCACCAGTTCCTGGGTTTGGGCACCCATCAGGAACTTCAGGCCGCGGTCTTCCAGCGACTTTTGCAGCAACTTGCCGGCCACGCTGTCGAGCTGGCGCTCCATCAGTGTGGGCATGACGTGCACCACGCTGACATCCATGCCGCGCAGCATCAGGCCGTTGGCGGCTTCCAGACCAAGCAGGCCGCCGCCGATGACCACGGCTTTTTTGTACTTCACCGAGGCGTCAATCATGGCGTTGGTGTCGGCAATGTCGCGATAGGCAATCACACCCTGCAGGTCCTTGCCGGGAATCGGCAGGATGAAGGGGTTGGAGCCGGTGCACATCAGCAGGCGGTCGTATTCTTCTTCGGTGACGCCACCGTCGGCATCCACGGCGCGCACGATGCGTTTGACGCGGTCCACCTCGACCACTTTCTTGCCGGCATGCAGCGTGATGTGGTTGTCGGTGTACCAGTCCCAGCTGTTGAGCACGATCTCGTCCAGCGTCTGTTCACCGGCCAGCACCGGGCTCAGCAGAATGCGGTTGTAGTTGGGGTGAGGCTCGGCGCCGAAGACGGTGATGTCGTACAGATCGGGCGCGACCTTGAGCAATTCCTCGATGGTGCGGACGCCGGCCATGCCGTTGCCGACCATCACCAATTTTGATTTTTTCATGCGCTCACTCCAGATTGATTCAGGGGGGTCATCGCAAGCGCCATGCCACGGCGGCAGGCTGCGCTGGCGGGTTCAAGCGGGCAAAAGGGCAGGGCAGCGGCGCGCAGGCGCGACCGTCCGGCAAGGCCGAAAATGGCGTGTAAGCCGGCATGCCGGCGCTGGAAATATGAGGTTGGAACCATGATGCTCTCTCCTGTTGGACAGGGACACGGTCGTCTGACCGGTATGAGGCACACCATTACGCACGTCGTTATGCGCAGAACCCGCAGTGCTTTCGCTAAGGTTGGGCGCTCCGTTACGCCCGTACAGGACTACGCAAAACTTGTGCCATATCATGGTGCGGGCCATGAGGTGCTATCGTCGCGGCCTCAGGCATGGCGCGCGACTTGCGTTCCCTGCCGGCAGTTTCCCCTCTCAAAACCTGATTTTTATGACGTCCGCACTGCTAATTCTGAATGGCCCCGACGGCCCGCATCCGCTGGCGGCCGACCTGGAAGCGGCGGGCATCCAGGTGCTGGCAACCGTGCGCGGATGCAGCAAACTGGTGCAGGAGGTTTTGCGCCAGCAGCCTGATGTGGTGATCTGCGACTGCCCGGTTCCTGCCGAGGAGTTTTTCAAGGCGCTGCAGATCGTCGGTGACACCTCGCCCCGGCCGCTCATCGTGTTCACCACCGATGCGGACGCCGGCAGGATAAGCCGCGCCACCGAGGCTGGCATTCACGCCTATGTGGTCAATGGCTACGGCCAGCAGCGCCTGCGGCCACTGGTTCACCTGGCGCAGGCGCGCTTTGCGCGAGAACAGGCGCTGCGCGAGGAGATGCGTGATGTCGCCAGCCGGCTGGAGGAGCGCAAGGCGGTGGACCGCGCCAAGGGCATCCTGATGCGGGCCAGGGAGGTGTCCGACGACGATGCCTTCAAGATGCTGCGCACGGCCTCCATGCACAGCAACCAGCGCCTGGGCCAGGTGTCTGAGCACATCATTCATTCGGCGCGTTTTGCGGAGGATGTGAACCGCTCCGGCCAATTGCGCATGTTGTCCCAGCGGCTGGTCAAAGGGGTGTTGCTGCAACTGGGGGGCGTGCAGCCCGCGCAGGTGCAGTCGTGGCTGCAAGACTCGGTCATGCGCATCGACACCAACCTCGTCGCTCTGGGGAAAAACCTCTCCCAGCCGACCTTTGGCGACCTGCTGGCGCAGATCCAGCAGACTTGGGGCGAGCTCAAGCCGCTGCTGCAGGGCCCACCCGCAGCCGGCCACATGCTGCAGCTGGACGCACTGGCCGGGCAGTTGTTGCAGGAGGCGGAGCGCCTGACCAGCAGCCTGGAAAACGCCGGCGCCATGCCGCCTTTGCAGGTGCTCAACCTGGCCGGGCGCCAGCGCATGCTGAGCCAGCGTTTTGCGAAGTACGCGCTGGTCGGCATGCTGGGCGCGCAAGCCGGCATGGCGCCGGACCCGCAGGGCCTGACGCAAGCCCGCGCCGCTTTTGAAGAGGCGCTGGGCTACCTGAACACCATCCCGCTGAGCAGCAAGGAAATTCGCGCTTTGCTCGAAGCTGCCGCCGTGAGCTGGGCACAGATGCTGGCCGGCAGCGCGCCCGCCGGCCGGGCCAGGGCGCCCGATCTGGAGCGCGTGGCCACCGCCAGTGAAGAGCTGCTCGATATCTTCGACAAGCTGTCGGTGCACTACGGGCGCAGCATGCAAATGCTGGTGGGCTGAGTGTTCTCCGCATCAATTGCTGCGGCGCACCAAATTTGGGCGCGAAACTTGCTTGCTTTGGTGCATGGCCTTTGACATAGACATTGGGTTCGCATCACTCGCCGGCCGCAAGGACGTCAATGAGGATTTCTGCGCCGCCATGCTGCCGGAGCCGGGCCAGCAGGGCATGGGCTCCATCGTGGCGATTGCCGATGGCGTCAGCACCGGCGGCATGGGCAGGGAAGCCGCACAAACCACCGTGACCAGCCTGGTACGCGACTACTACGGCACGCCCGAAACCTGGGACACCACGGTGGCGCTGGACCGCATCATAGGTGCGCAAAATGCCTGGCTGGCCGGATTGAACCGGCGCCGCCACCCGGCCCTCGGCTTGACCACGCTGACGGCCCTGGTGCTGCGCGGCCAGTCCTATGCGCTGGCGCATGTGGGCGACACCCGCGCCTATCTGCTGCGCGAAGGGCGCATGACGCAGCTCACCACCGACCATGTGATGGACCACCCCGACCTGCGGCACCAGTTGCTGCGCTGTGTCGGGGCCGAAGACCGCCTGGTGATGGATTACACGCAGGGTGACTTGCAGCTTGGCGATGTGTTTGTGCTGCTGTCTGACGGTGTGCACAACGTCATGTCGGACAAAAAGCTCCAGGCCCTGGCCAGCGCGGACGCGCTGCCGAATGCGGAAGGCCAGGCGCAACGCATCAGCCGCCGGATGGTGGATGCCGCGATGGCAGCGGGGACCCAGGACAACGCCACCGCGCTGGTGGTGCGCGTGCTGGGTTTGCTCGATGCCACGCTGGACGATGAAAACCGGCGGGCGCTGGCCTTGCCGGTGCCCGGCAGGCTCAGGGTCGGTGACAGCCTGGACGGGCTGACGATCACCGCGCCGGTGGCCGACAACGGCATCAACGTGCTTTACCAGGTCAGGTGGAATGGCCCCGTTACCGGTGCTGCTGCGGCCGCACAGGCGCCCAGCGGCAAGCTGTACGCCCTGAAAACCCTGCACCCCGCGCGCGCGCATGACCCGCAGGAGCGCGCCATGCTGGCGCACGAAGCCTGGCTGGCCAGGCGCATGGGTTCATCCCGCGTGGCAGACCACCTGGTGCATCTGCATGACCGGCTGCCCGGTGGCGGTGAGCCGGGCGCGTTTTACCTGCTGTATGACTGGCATGCCGGCGAAACCCTGCAGCAGATGCTGGACCGCAAGCACCGCTTCAGCCTGCCGCAGGTGCTGGCGCTGGCCACCCAGGCGGTCACGGCGCTGGGCTTGCTGCATCGCCAGCATGTGATTCACCGCGACATCAAGCCCGCCAACCTGCACCAGGGTGAAGACGGCATGCTGCGGGTGCTGGACCTGGGCGTGGCGCTGACAGGGCGCGAGCCCGAGGCCATGCGCAAGCTGCACGCCGGCACGCCCAGCTACATCAATCCCGAACAGTGGGGCTTCAGCAGCCGGGCCGCGGCGGCGGGCAAGGACGGGCCGGAAGAAATGCCTGACGCGCAAAGCGATTTGTTTGCGCTGGGCGTCACCCTGTACCAATTGCTGACCGGCAAGCTGCCCTACGGTGAGGTGCTGCCTTACCAGGCCGGCCGCTACTACCGCGACCCCACGCCGCCCAGCCGGCACAACCCGGAGGTGCCGATCTGGCTGGACCATGTGGTGCTCAAGGCCGTGGCCCGCGACAAGCGCCAGCGTTTTGAAACCGCCGAGGAGTTGTCGCTTGCGATAGAGCGTGGCGCCTCGCGCTCGCTGACGGCGCTGGCTGCCACGCCGCTGATCCAGCGCGACCCGGTGGCCCTGTGGAAGATCGGCCTGGCACTGTCGGTGCTGCTCAACCTGCTGCTGGTGATCTGGCTGCTGTTTTTGCCCACCTAGTGCAGTGTTGCACTGGGCAAAGCGGTCGGGCTGGTGACTACTGAGAGACTTTTTGGGCTCCAGGCCATATGGAGCGTGCGCAAGCAGCTATTTATTTTGTAGCAAATCGCTAGCTCGCCAGGCCCAGCAGCTCGATGCCGTCGAGCGCACTGCTGCGCTCCGGCAGGGAAAAGCGCTTGCGCCGGCCAATCTTCACTGCGCCGGCCACCTCGCGCAGCAAGGTGGCGCTGGCGGCGATTTTCCAGCCCGCCTTGTTGGCCTCCTTTTGCAGCAGCATGCTGGCGCTGACGGTGTCGCCCACCGGCAGGATCTGGGACTTGCCGCGCAGCGCGTCCTGCAGTTTGGCCAGCGTCACGGCGCCGCTGTTCAGGCCCACGCTGACCTCGAAACGCGGCAGCGAGCGACCGGGAAAATGGCTGGCCAGAAAGCCCTGGACGCGCTGGGCCGAGGTGATCAGGCCCAAAGCCGCCTTGGTGGCGCGCAGGCCGTTGTTGACGGTGTCGGTGTCCGTGCTGTCCACAAACACTGCCAGCAGGCCTTCTCCGACAAACTGCATGTGGTAGGCGCCAAACAGGTACACCGTGTCGCCGGCGTTGTTGTAGAACTCACGCACCACCTCGCTGAGTTCGGTGCTCGACAGCTTCTCGGCCAGCGCCGGGAAGTTGACGACATCGACAAACAGCACCGTGGCGTTGGCAAATTTCTGGTCTGCCACCAGGGCGTCTGCAGAGGGCCATTTTTCACTCAGTTCGGCCAGCAGCTTTTCTTCGTACAGGCGGCTCAGCCGCTTTTTCTGCTCTTGCAGGGCGGCGTCAATCGCGCTGCCGACAGCCTGCGCCTGGGCGGTCTGGCGCATCAGGTGTTTGTTGAGCTGGGTGGCGACGGCATCGCGCAACTCATCAAAAACCAGCGGCTTGGTCAGGTAGTCGTCGGCCCCGCTGGACATGCCGCTGCGCATGTGTTCACGCTCCTGCAGCGAGGTCAGCAAAATGACCGGTGTCGCCTG
>JAZKIE010000160.1:5355-9512 GCA_040385025.1 Pseudomonadota bacterium
GTGGCCAGCGGCCAGCGCAGCGGCACCAACTGGAACAGCGCGCCGTTGCCCGCGCCCAGCGCCGCAAAACACAGCATCACCAGCAGCGTCGTGCCCACCAGCGAACTGCCGGCCAGGCCACACATCACCAGCGTGACCGAGATGGTCAGCAACACCACGCTCAAGGTGTTCACGCCGCCCCAGCGGTCCGAGATCCATCCGCCAAAAACCCGCAGCGCCGCACCCATGAAAGCCGCCAGCATGGACAACTGGCCGGCCTCCACCTTGCTCACGCCAAACTGGTCGTAGTAGTAGGAGGGCAGAAAGGTCGCCAGACCGATGAAGCCGCCAAAAGTCACGGCGTAGATCAGGCTGAAGGCCCAGCCGTCTTTTTCGAACAGGCAGGCCACATGCTCGCGCAGTGTGGCGTGGCTGTCCACGTCGTCCGGCTCTTTCGCAAAGAGGATCATGGCGATCAGCGGCAGCAGCATGGCAATGGCCGCGATGCCATAGACGCTCTGCCAGCCGAAGCGCTGCGCCAGCGCCGGCGCAATCAGCACCGACACGGCGGTGCCGACATTGCCGGCCCCGACCAGGCCCATGGCCAAGCCTTTGTAACGCGCCGGGAAAGAGCCGGAGCCCAGGCTGAGCGCCACACCAAAACTGGCGCCGGCGATGCCCAGCAGCACGCCCATGGCCAGCAGGCTGCTGTAGGAATCAACAAAGAAATAACCGAACAGCAGGGCCACCATGATCAGCCCCATCTCGACCAGGGTGGCGTTTTTGCGGCCGATGTACTGGGCCAGCACGCCGAGCGGAAAACGCATGAGCGCGCCGGCAAAAATCGGTACCGACAGCATCACGCCTTTTTGGGTGGGCGAGAGGTTGTAGGTTTCTGAGATAAAAGGCGCCATCGCCCCATTCATGACCCAGATGCAGCAGGAAAACGCGAAGTAGAAAAACGCTGCACCCAGTGTGGGCGCGTGGCCAGCTTTCAGGAAATGACGGAACCCAGACATGGTGCAAACTCTTTCTGTGACGATGGAGAACTTGCGGACAAGTCCTGATTCACAGAATCAGTGCGAGAAACGTGCCAACTTGGGGCGCGTAAAACGCACCCCGGCGGCGCAATTCGGCCGGGATGGCTGATTGCTTTTGGTGCGCCGCACAAATTGCGGGCACTTTGGGCTGTCAGTGCTTGCGTTCCATGTCCACACACACCATGGCCGCGTAGTGATTCCAGCGCAGGGTGATCACATAGGGGCGGGTTCGTATCCTGGCCTTGATGCCCTGCGCGCCCTGAAGTTTGATGGGCACCGAAATCTGCAATTCAGCCCCCAGCGCCTTGCGCGCGTTGCCTGCCAGCGTGTTGGCGATCTCGCCGACGGCGTCGAGCAGATTGCTGTCACTGAGATCGGTTTCATGCTGCAGCAGCAAAATCTCGCGCACCAGCTTGCCCGGCATGGAAACGACAACATGGCCGTTGTGGCTGCCGGTGAAAGTGACGATGCCGTTGAATTCAAATCCCTCGATGTCGCCGGTGCCGAGAAAGGCCGAGGTGATGACCGGTTCCTGCCGCGTGGTGACCTTCAGGTAGTTTCTGATCGAATCGACAAACAGCTTGAGATCGGTTTCGGTGAGTGTGGCCAAAGGTGGCTCCTAATGATGAACTTCTGCCACGTCGAGCAGCGCCATCTGCAGCTCTTCGTCGGTGAAGGGTTTGGCCACAAAGCCGCGCGCCCCGAGTTTGAGCGCCTGGATGGCCGTGGATTTGTCGCTCAGGGCGCTGACAACCAGGATGTTGATTTTGGGGTCGATTTTGAGCAGTTCCTGGATACATTCAATCCCGTCCATCTCGGGCATGGTCAGGTCCATGGTCACCACGTCTGGCCGTGTTGCGCGTGCCAGGCGTATGGCTTCACGGCCGTTTCGGGCCAGCCCCGCCAGCACGATGCCCTTGATGCCACCACTTTGCACCACGCGCGAGATGCGGGTGCGGATCATGTTGGAGTCGTCAACAATCATCAGACGCATAAGGTCCTCCCGGTTTTTTTTTCTTGCCTGCGGACGTGGGGATCCAATTTCCCGCCGGGCCGCCCCAAGGGAAATCAGCCCCCCCTGGGGGCATCGACGTACACGAAGTGACAAGCGTGGGGGTCATAGATCTCAGGCAAAGCAGATCTTGAATTCGGTGTGCTGCCCCGGCATGCTGCCCAGCAGCAGCCGCGCGCCCAGCTTCTGCACGTTGGCCTGCACCAGATCCAGACCCACACCGCGACCGGCATGAGGCGATGCAGCGGCAGCGGTGGAAAAGCCGGGCTTGAAGATGTGCGCAACAATTTGTTTGTCGCTGAAGCTTTGCAGTTGTTCGGCGGTGTACCAGCCCAGTTCCAGCAGGCGGCGGCGGACAGGCGCCGCATTCAGCCCGGCACCGTCGTCACGAACACTGAGCTGCCATTGGCCCGCAGCATCGCGCGTGAGATTGACGTCCACCTGACCCTCGGGGGTTTTGCCGGCAGCCAGCCGCGCGGGCGCCGCCTCCACGCCGTGCACCACGGCGTTGCGAACCAGCTGGATGGCGATTTCGCGCAGCAAGTCCATTTTTTCAACAGGCAGGTCCATGGCACTGCCGATGCGAACGGCCGCATTGATGCGTTTGCCGCAGGCCAAGCCCACCTCGGTGGCCAACTGCGTCAAGCTGGCGTTCAGCGCTTGCGGTGCGGATGCGGTCAATGCGGGATCGCTCGCTCTTTTCTGGCTCATTGCCTTGAACGCGGCGACTTTGGACAGCAGGTCTTCCAGCGGCAAGGGCAGGGCCAGCAAGGCATCGCCGGTAGCGGCACCGCTGTCCTTGAGTTTTTGCAGCTCGTTTTCAAACTGGTGGGCCAGCGAAGCCAGGATCTCCAGCCCCAGGGAGGACGCATCGCCCTTGATGGCATGGATGCGGCGGTAGGCGCCGTCGATGGCTTTGAGTACCTGGCCTTCTGACGCTGCAGAGGACGTGCTGCGCAGCAGGTCGTTGACTTCCAGCAGCGAGGCTTCCGCACGTTCGACAAAGCCGCGCATCATGGCCGGGTCGGTCTCAAACGCCTTGAGCATCATTGACAGCTCTTTCTGCGAGCGCTGGCGTTCTCCGGCCAGGCGCGCCTGCAGCTCCACTTTCTGGCTGATGTCCTGCACCGTGACCAGCAGATGGCGCACGGCGCTGCCCTCGTGCACCCGGTTGAAGTGGAAGGACAGGTAGCGTTTGCTGTCCTGACCCAGGCGGTTCCTGACCGTCAGTTCCACTTCCGCCAGCGGGTTGATGCCCTGGACCAGTTGTTCTTTGACATGGGGTGAAAACAGCAGCTCGACATAGTCGCGCGCATCGGTCAGCGCTTTTTCCGACACCAGGGTGGACAGCACCTCAAAAAAGTTCTGTCCTGGAACCAGTGTTTTGCCGAACAGCTCATGGGCCGAGCGCGATAGCTGCGTCCCCAATTGGTGTTCTGGCGTGAGCAGGAACAGGCCCTCGCGCACGCTGGTGAGAATCTCGCGGTTTTCTTCCGTCGCGGCCTCGATGGCGGCATCCGAGGTGTTCAGGCGGCGCAGAAACTTGAACAGGATAAACGCGAAATTGAGCAGCGCCAGCACGATGCCGACGGTCTGCACCCGGCGCAGCGCGGTGGCGCGGTCCGACGCCACGGCTTCCAGCGCGGTGGTCAACTCATTCATCAGGCCCAGCAGCTTCAGGTTGTTGCTTTTGGCGTAATCCACCGCGTCCTGCAACTGCGGCTCGGACGCGGTTCCCGCCAGCACTGGCAACAGCTTTTGCTGGTACGGCGTCCAGAGGTCCTGTGCCTTTTTCAGGATGTCCAGCGCCTTGTCACCCTCAGCGGCTTTCAGGAAGACCGGTTTGCCGTCGCCGCCGGGCACGGTGGCCCCGCCCTGGAACCCCTTGAGCGATGCATCGAACAGCCTGACCGCAGCTTTGAGCTCATCGAGGTCCTTGTCAGCCGGCAGACCTTTGCTGCGTGCCGCATCCACGGCCAGCAGGGACTTGGCGGTGCGTTGCGACAACATGCGCTGACGACCCGACAGGTTGACGCCCAGCGCATCTTCTGCAATCTGGAACGAGGTGTAAAAGTTCAGGACCAGCACGCCGAGGTCAAACAGCAGGAACAGGGCCACCGCAATGA
>JAZKIE010000161.1:0-7222 GCA_040385025.1 Pseudomonadota bacterium
TCCCACGTGAACTCTGGCTCGTCGCGGCCGAAGTGGCCGTAGGCGGCAGTCTTCTCGTAGATCGGGCGCAGCAGGTCCAGCATCTGGATGATGCCTTTGGGGCGCAGGTCGAAGTGTTCGTTGACCAGGGCCGACAATTTTTCGTCGGACATCACGCCGGTTCCTTCGGTGTAGACGGTCACATTCATCGGGTGCGCCACACCGATGGCGTAGGCCACCTGAATCTGGCACTGCTTGGCCAGACCGGCCGCCACGATGTTTTTCGCCACATAACGGGCTGCGTAAGCGGCCGACCGGTCCACTTTGGACGGGTCCTTGCCGCTGAATGCGCCGCCACCGTGCGGGCAGGCGCCGCCGTAGGTGTCCACAATGATCTTGCGGCCAGTCAGGCCGCAATCGCCTTGCGGGCCGCCGATGACAAAACGGCCGGTCGGGTTGATCAAATACTTGGTGTCCTTGGTCAGCATGCCTTTGGGCAGCACGGGCTTGATGATCTCCTCGATGATGGCCTCAATAAACGAGGCCTTCATCTTGTGCTGGGTTTCGCTTTGATCCGGACTGTGCTGGGAGGACAGCACCACGGTGTCGATGCTGTGCGGCTTGCCGTCCACATAACGCATGGTGACCTGGCTTTTGGCGTCCGGGCGCAGGAAAGGCAGGCGGCCGTCCTTGCGCAACTGGGCCTGGCGCTCGACCAGGCGGTGCGCGTAATAAATCGGCGCGGGCATCAGCTCGGGCGTTTCATCGCAGGCGTAGCCAAACATCAGGCCCTGGTCACCGGCGCCGGTGTTCAGGTGGTCGTCCGACGCATGGTCCACGCCCTGGGCGATGTCGTTGGACTGCTTGTCGTAACACACCATGACGGCGCAACCCTTGTAGTCGATGCCGTATTCGGTGTTGTCGTAGCCGATGCGCTTGATGGTGTCGCGTGCGACCTGGATGTAGTCCACGTGGGCGTTGGTGGTGATCTCGCCGGCCAGCACAACCAGGCCGGTGTTGGTCAGGGTTTCAGCGGCGACGCGTGACAGCGGGTCCTGCTTGAAGATGGCATCGAGGATGGCATCGGAAATCTGGTCGGCAACCTTGTCAGGATGGCCTTCGGAGACGGATTCGGAAGTAAAGAGAAAATCGTTCGCCATTGCGTACACTCCATGAAGTTAGTCGGCGCGTTGCCGGCTTGGGGTGCCTCGGCGAACGCTTTAGCAGTTTGGTTTAATGTCGCCCTGCAAGTTGTTCAGTAACTCGGCGACAGCTTCCATTATATCGCTTGATCGCTTTCCCCTGCGCCTGCACCCTGCCCTTTTATCCTTTCATGATCTATTTTTTCCGGTTTCTGTCCCACTGGCCGCTGCGCGTACTGCATGCGCTGGGCGCGGTTCTGGGCTGGCTGGTCTGGTGGCTGAGCCCTGCTTACCGGCGCCAATTCCGCGCCAATGTGGCGCAGGCCGGCCTGAAGTTCGAGGCCGCGCGGCCGGCCATCGGCGAAACCGGACGCTTTGTGGCCGAGCTGCCCAAGCTGTGGATGCGTCCGCCCACGGCCTCCTGCCTGGGCAATGTGCACATTGAAGGGCAGGGCCTTGCCGACGCCGCTTTTGCGCGCGGCAAGGGCGTGATTTTTTTCGGCCCGCACTGCGGCAGCTTCGAACTCGGACCGCAGGCATTGGCTGAGTTGTATGGGCCGATCACCGCGATTTACCGCCCCGCGCGCAAGGCCTGGCTGGCGCGACTGGAGTTGCTGGCCCGCAGCCGGCCCGGGCTGACGGTGGTGCCGGCCAGTCTCAGCGGGATCCGCCAGATGTTTCGCACCCTCAAGAGCAACCAGGCGGTGGCCTTGCTGACCGACCAGGTGCCGCCCGAGGGGCAGGGCTTGTGGGCGCCGTTTTTTGGCAAACCGGCCTACACCATGACGCTGGCCGCGCGCTTGGCTCTGCAAAGTGGCGCGGTGGTGCTGCCGGTCAGCTGTGAACGGCTGGCGCGCGGGCAAGGCTATTTCCTGAAAATCTGGCCGCCGCTGGCCGCGCTGGACAGTCTGCCCAAAAGCGAGCTGTTGCCGGCCGTGACGGTCATCAACCAGGCGATTGAAGCGATTGTGCTGAGCCAGCCGGGTCAGTACCTGTGGGGCTACGCGCGCTACAAACAGCCGCGCCAGCAGCATGCCGATGAAGGCGCGCCTTGAAGACCCCGCGCCAAATCGCCAGCGGCCTGTTTACCCGCGGCGGCATTGTGTTCATGCAGGCGCTGGCAGTCTTGCCGCTACCGGTGGTGCGGACCCTGGGTTTGGCGCTGGGCTGGCTGCTCTATGTGCTGGCGATTCCGCGCCGTCGGGTGGTGCAAACCAATTTGCGCTTGTGTTTTCCGGAGCGTTCTGAAAGCGAACGGCAGACCCTGGCGCGGCAGACCTTTGTGTTTTTCGCCCAGGCCTGGCTGGACCGAAGCTGGCTGTGGCACGGCGATCCGGAGGCCCTCAGGCGGCGCCTGCAACTCAAAGGCGCGCTGCTCGAGCTGGACGGAAAGCAGCCGGTAGTGCTGTTTGCGCCGCATTTTGTCGGGCTTGATGCTGGCTGGGCCGCGCTGACGCAGCAGGTGCCGCGCGCTTTCACGACCATCTACACCGACCAGGCCAACAAGCTGCTGGACCGCTGGATATTGCGCGGACGCAGGCGTTTTGCCAATGCACGGCTGTTTGGCCGCGCCGAAGGCGTGCAGCCCATCATCAGCGCGCTGCGCGCGGGCCAGCCGCTGTATTTGCTGCCGGACATGAATTTCGGACCGGAAGAATCGGTGTTTGTGCCGTTTTATGGCGTCGATGCGGCCACCGTGCCCTCGCTGTCGCGTTTTGCCAAACTGGGCCGCGCCAGGGTGCTTCCGGTGGTCACGCGTTTGACGGCCACGGGTTACGAGGTGGAGGTGATGCCGGCCTGGACCGATGTTCCCTCGGCCGACTTTGTGGCCGACACGGCGCTGATGAATGCGCGGCTGCAGGACTACATCAACACCATGCCGGCGCAGTATTACTGGGTGCACAAGCGCTTCAAGAGCCGGCCTGAAGGTGAGCCGTCGATCTACTGAAAGCTGGCTTGCAAGCTTTTCAGGCTTCCAGCCCTTATCCGATAAGCGCAGACAGCTATCAAAAACAGAGCGTTTTATTCAAGTCTGCCTCAAAAAATCCGTGAGGGCGCGGGTCACCAAGCCCGGCTGCTCGTGCACGATCCAGTGCGAAGCGCCCGGAATTTTCTCCAATTGCATGTTGGGGACGTAGGCTTCAAGCCCGGCTATCAGCGCCGGGGGCAGGGCGATGTCGTCCATGGCCCAGAGCACCAGCGTCGGCAGCCGCACTGTCAGCAGCTCCGGCGGCAAGCTCACTGCGGCGGCGGCCGGATCGTGCGGGCTCGGCGGGCGCAGCGGTGAGGCGCGGTAAAGGTTGCAGCCACCGGTCAGCCCGGCGCGCCAGACGGCGCGGTACTGGTCTTTCACCTCGTCCGTCAGCCAGGCAGGCGCGCTGGCCTGCGGGTCCTTGCCATTGGTCAAAAACTGCCAGAGCCGGCGGAAGTCATCCTCGGCCAGCAGCGCTTCGGCGTCCGGGCGGATCAAAAAGTTCATGTAGGCGCTGGAGGCCTGTTGCGCCGGTGAATGCTGCAACTCGCGCAAAAACGTGCCGGGATGTGGCGAGTTGATGATCACGAGTTTTTTCATCAGCTGCGGCATCGTTGCCGCTACGCTCCAGGCCACGGCGCCGCCCCAGTCGTGCGCCACCAGGGCTTCCAGCTGGCCGCCCGGGGCGACCTGCGCCACCAGCGCCGCGATGTCCTGCACCAGGTGTTTGGCGCGGTAGGCGGCTGATTCCGGTGGTGCGCTGGATTGTTCAAAGCCGCGCAAATTGGGGGCGATGCAGAAATAGCCGCCGTTTTCAGGCTGAGCGAAATGTTCGAGCGGGCCATCCCAGACAAAAGCGGCTTCCGGAAAACCGTGCAAAAACATCAGCACCGGGCGGCTCGGGTCGCCCGCCATGCGGCAGGACAGGGTGATGCCGTGGGGCAGGTTCAGGAGGCGGGTCTGGATCATGGTGCTATGCATTTGGTAGCTACCAGCCCTCAATGGACGAAGGCCGGAGGCAGATTTTTCTCAAAAATGCAGAGGCGGCCGGTCCGCCGGGGCTTACTCCGTGTCGGACGCGTCGGCAGGCGCTGCGGCCGCAGCGCCTTCTGCGGTCGGGTGCGCCCACTGCCACAGGTGCTGGGCCACTTCCTCCACACCTTGCCGCTTCAGCGATGAAAACAGTTTGACATCGCCGCCGCCAGCCTGCAGTCGCACAATGGACAGCGCCCTGGCCGCTTCGGTCTTGTTGAGTTTGTCGGACTTGGTCAGCAGCACCAGAAACTTCAGCCCTTCCTCGACGCGCGGACGGATCACGTCGAGCAGGATTTCGTCGAGTTCGGTCAGGCCATGGCGCGGATCACACAGCAGCACCACGCCCCGGAGCGTGTCGCGGGTCTGCAAATAGTTGCCCATCACCTGCTGCCAGCGGGCCTTGGCCGCCTTGGGCACGGCCGCGTAGCCGTAACCGGGCAGATCGGCCAGCACCGCGTCCATCACGCCCTGCTTGCCGAGCGAGAACAGGTTGATGCTTTGCGTGCGCCCCGGCGTCTTGGACGCAAAGGCCAGGCGGTTGATCTGGGTCAGCGTGTTGATGCAGGTGGACTTGCCGGCATTGGAGCGTCCGACAAAGGCGATTTCCGGCACATCGAGCGGTGGCAGGTGCTTGAGCTCGGGCGCGGTGGTCAGGAATTTGGCGGTGTGCAGCCAGCCCATGGCGATCTTCGCCTCGGCAGTCTGGGGCACCTGGGCCGCCAAAGCCGCGGCCATTTTGGCCGCCGCCACCTTGGGGATGGGGCGCTTGTGGCTGGGCTTCTGCGTTTTGATGGGGGTGGAACGGGGAGATATGCTCATATTTGGGATTGTCCCCCAAGCCATTGTAAAATCAGGGAGTTTTGCGTCAAGTTGCTGTCCCGACGGGGCTTTTTATGCAGCTTGAGGCGTGCGCCGATTGCCAAGTCCACCTTAGAGTCAACTATTACACCCCCGATATGAAGCCAGTTTCCACTTCGTTGATCACTTATTTGTTTGCTGCCCTGCTGGCTGTGCCGGCGCTGTCCATGGCCGCTGGTGAGGCCGCTCCGGCCAAGGTTGCCAAACCCGACCTCGTCAAAGGTGAAGCGAGTTTTACCGCAGTGTGTGTGGCCTGCCACGCCGCCGACGGCAACTCGGCGATCGCCGCCAACGCCAAGCTGGCGCAGCAACACCCGGAATACCTGGTCAAGCAGTTGCAGGAGTTCAAGTCCGGCAAGCGCAAAAATGCCGTGATGCAGGGTTTTGCTGCGGCGCTGTCCGACGATGACATGAAAAACATCTCCTACTGGCTCGCCTCCAAGAAGGTCAAGCCCGGTTTTGCCAAGGACAAGGCGCTGGTCGCCCTGGGCGAGAAGATTTACCGCGGCGGCATTTCCGACCGCCAGGTGCCCGCCTGCGCCGGCTGCCACAACCCGACCGGTGCCGGCATCCCTTCGCAGTACCCGCGCCTGGGTGGCCAGCACGCTGAGTACACCGCGACCCAGCTGACGGCTTTCCGCGACGGTGGCCGTAGTAACAGCCTGCAGATGAACCAGGTGGCCGCCAAGTTGAACGACCGCGAGATCCGTGCAGTGTCCGACTACATCGCCGGTTTGCGCTGAAATCCGGCTGCGTCACTGGAACCGCCAGCCAGCCGCCTTTTTGCGGAAATAAGGCGCTTTCCAGCGGTTTGCATTGAACCCCGGCCAACATAAACACTCCATACCAAGGCGGGTCCCGATGAAGGCCCGCCTTTTTTTATTGCAGCCCCTCCAGCCCACAGCCCCCCACGCATGACAGTTTCCACCCACGGCCTGCGGCTCAAGTCCGGCTCCCACGCGCTGCGTTCCAGCGTCGAACTGCTGTCGTCGATGCGGTTTTCGATCTCGCTGCTGACCGTCATCTGCATCGCCTCGGTGATCGGCACCGTGCTCAAGCAGCAGGAGCCGCTGTCCAATTACGTCAACCAGTTCGGACCGTTTTGGGCGCAGGTGTTTGGCGCCGTCAACCTCAACACCGTGTACAGCGCCTGGTGGTTCATGCTGATCCTGGCGTTTCTGGTGCTGTCGACCTCGCTGTGTATCGCCCGCAACACGCCGAAAATCTTCGCCGACTGGAACCAGCTCAAGGAAAACGTCAGGGAACAAAGCCTCAAGGCCTTCGGCCACCGCGCCGAGCAGGCGCTGGGCGAAGCACCCGAAGCCGCCGCCCGGCGCATCGGCCAGACCCTGGTGCAGGGTGGCTGGAAGGTCAAGCTGCAGCAGCGGGGCTCCGGCTGGATGGTCGCTGCCAAGGCTGGCGCCGCCAACAAGCTCGGCTACATCGCCGCACATGGCGCCATCGTGCTGGTTTGTGTCGGCGGCCTGCTGGACGGTGACCTGGTGGTGCGCGCGCAGATGTGGCTCAACGACAAGTCCATCTACACCGGCGGCGGGCTGATTGCCGACGTGCCGGCACAACACCGACTGAGCGAGCGCAACCCGACTTTCCGCGCCAACCTGCTGGTGGCCGAAGGCACGCAGTCCGGTACCGCCATCCTGAACCAGCCCGGTGGGGTGTTGCTGCAGGACCTGCCCTTTTCGGTCGAGCTCAAAAAATTCATCGTCGAGTATTACTCGACCGGCATGCCCAAGCTGTTTGCCAGCGAGATCGTGATCCATGACCGGGAAACCGGCGAAAAAATTCCGCATCGGGTAGAGGTCAACCATCCGGCTCACCACAAGGGCATCGAGATTTACCAGTCCAGCTTTGACGATGGTGGTTCCAGCGTCACGCTCAAGGCCGTGCCCATGGCCGTGGGTGCCCAGCCTTCGAGCAAGCCGTTTGAAATCCAGGGCACGATTGGCGGCTCCAGCAGCCTGACCAATGGCCCTGAAAAAATGACGCTTGAATACACCGCGCTGCGGGTCATCAACGTCGAAAACTTCAGCGGTGCCGGCAACCTGGGCGGCTCGGGCGCAGACGTACGCAAGGTGGACCTGCGCCAGTCCATTGACGCACGCATGGGCGCGGCCAACAAGACCAAAGAGCAAAAAGAGCTGCGCAACGTCGGCCCCAGCCTGAGCTACAAGCTGCGCGATGCGGCCGGCCAGGCGCGCGAGTTCCACAACTACAT
>JAZKIE010000162.1:0-2535 GCA_040385025.1 Pseudomonadota bacterium
TGCAGTTCGGCCCAGGCGTCGGCGAGCCGGTTTTCGTTGAGGTCTTGTGTGTTTTCCATGATGGCATTGTGTCTCAAGGCAAGGGCCGGCGCCGGGGCAGGTGGCTGCAAGCCGCGCAGCAAAAAGGCTCCACGAGGGAGCCTTTTTGCAAGGGGGCAAGTCGCTGTTTAAACGCGCTTGCGGTATTCGCCGGTGCGGGTGTCGATCTCGACCACATCGCCCTGGGCCACAAAAATCGGCACGCCGATTTCAAAACCGGTGGCCAGCTTGGCCGGCTTGAGCACCTTGCCGGAGGTGTCGCCCTTGACGGCGGGCTCGGTCCAGGTGATCTCGCGCTGCACGCTGGTGGGCACTTCGACCGAAATCGCCTTGCCGTCGTAAAACACGACTTCGAGTTCCATGCCGTCTTGCAGGTAGTTCAGCGCGTCGCCCATGTTTTCGGACTCGACTTCGTACTGGTTGTACTCGGCGTCCATGCAGATGTACATCGGATCGGCAAAGTAGGAGTAAGTGCAGTCCTTCTTGTCGAGGATGACCTGGTCGACCTTGTCGTCGGCCTTGAACACCTGCTCGGTGTTGAAGTTGGCGATCAGGCTTTTGAGCTTCATGCGCACGGTGGCGGAGTTGCGCCCGCCGCGGCTGTATTCGGTCTTGAGCACAACCATGGGGTCCTTGCCGTGCATGATCACGTTGCCGGCGCGTATTTCTTGAGCGATTTTCATAACAGTTCTACTTGAGGCTGGGCCGCGAAACGCTGGCCTGGATGGCTGGTTCTGCAGCGGGTTGTGCGGCCGGCCCGATCGGGACTCTCCGCAAAGCCCCTGATTTTAGCTTTTTTTTGCCACAAATTCGAGCAGCTGGGTGCCGAGGTCCGCTTGGCCGAGCAGGCGCTGCCTGGCCGCGCGTGCCGTGGCAACCCAGTTGGCCGGCGCCAGCGCAGGCAAGTCCTGGCCCGGCCCGTTCCAGGCCGCATGAAAGGCCTGCAGCGCGTGCGGCGCGTCCAGCATGCCCAAAAAGGCCCGCAATTTGGCCTGGTGCGCCTGGTCGCCCTGCGGGTAGATCTGCCAGACCAGGGGCTTGCCGGCCCACAAGGCGCGCACCACCGAGTCCTCGCCGCGCACGAAGTTGAGGTCGCAGGCCCACAACAGGTGGTCAAAATCGATCTGGCTCAGCAGCGGCAGGTATGAAATTGATAGCAGTCCCGTTCCGTTTGGCATGGGCTGCAGCCACTGTTGATCACCCATCACGGCCTGGACCGCCCCGGCCGCCCGTCCGGCGGCCACCAGCAGCCGCACCGGCTCGCCGGCCAGTCCGGTGTGCGCCAACTGATGCAGCAGGGCGGCCAGGGCAGGGGGTTCGTAGCAGAACAGGCTCACCAGCTTTTCGCCGGCCCAGGCGATGTGCTGCGCGGCCAGCCAGGTGGCCCTGTCGAAATCCGCCTGCCGCAGCATCAGACCGGGTTCGCGCAGCAGGCCGCCAGTCGCCGGGGTGAAGCCGGGGTAAAAAAACCACTTGGTCCAGCCCGCTGCCGGGCCTTGTTGGATCGGCGATGGCAGGGCGTGGTTACGCTCCACATAGGGCTCGGCAGACAGGTATTCGAGGTTGATCCATACGGGTTTTATGCCTCCAGCCGCCGTCTGTTCTGCGCAGGCAGCTATGAATTCAGGAGCAATTTCGCAACCGAAGGCTTCCACCAGCACCTCGCAGGGTGCGCTGTCCAGGCGCAAAATGTTCAGCCCCAGCGGCTCCAGCCAGGGCAGCACCGTTACCCCGATGTGCCCCGTGGGCGCCATCCATTCCAGCGCGGAAGCATCATCGACCCACAGCCGCACCTGCTGTCCGCGCGCGGCCAGGTCGGCGCAAAGCCGCCAGCAGACACCGATGTCCCCATGGTTGTCGATGACTTTGCAAAATATGTCCCACTGCCGGCTGCGATTCATTTCCGGATTGTCCACAATACGGGTACTTCCGACACCACCATGACCGCCGCCCACGAATTCGATCCCCAACTGCTCAGCGAAGTCGCGGCCCTGCCGGCGATGCCGGGCGTTTACCGTTATTTCGATGCCGAAGGCGGCGTGCTGTATGTCGGCAAGGCGCGTGACCTGAAAAAACGCGTCTCGACCTACTTCCAGAAAAACCATGGCGGCACGCGCATCGGCCACATGGTGACCAAGATTGCGCGCATGGAGACCACGGTGGTGCGCTCCGAGGCCGAGGCCTTGCTGCTGGAAAACAACCTGATCAAGACGCTGAACCCCAAGTTCAACATCCTGTTTCGCGACGACAAAAGTTACCCTTACCTGAAGCTGGCCTCGCACGACTTTCCGCGCGTGGCCTATTACCGGGGCGCGGTCGAAAAGAAACACCGTTACTTCGGCCCCTACCCCAGCGCCTGGGCGGTCAAGGAAACCATCTTGCTGCTGCAAAAGGTGTTCAAGCTGCGTACCTGCGAAGACACAGTGTTCAACAACCGCACGCGGCCCTGTTTGCTGTACCAGATCAAGCGCTGCTCGGCCCCTTGTGTGGCCCATG
>JAZKIE010000163.1:0-8027 GCA_040385025.1 Pseudomonadota bacterium
GGCTGGCGCAGGGTCCAGTTGTCTATTCCGGTGCTCACCTGGTCGGTGAAGTCGCCTTTGAGCAGCTGGGGGATGCCGCAGGCAAATTCCACAATATCAATGCCGCGTGAGACTTCGCCCTGGGCGTCGGTGAACACTTTGCCGTGTTCTGCGGTGATCAGGTGGGCCAGCTTGTCTTTGTGCTGGTTGAGCAGTTCGAGGAACTTGAACATCACCCGGGCACGCCGGATCGGCGGGGTGTCGGCCCAGGCGGGGAAGGCGGCCACACCGGCAGCCACTGCGCTATCGACCTCGGCGGCGTTGGCCAGGGCCACCCGGCCTGTGACGGCTCCGGTGGCGGGGTTGAAGACGTCCTGGCTGCGGCCGGAGGTGCCGGGCGAAACGCGGCCGTTGATCACGTGGGCGATGGCCTGGACAGCGGGGCTCATATTTGGTCGGCTCATATCATTCATTGTCAGTCTCCATAGGTAAGAGGGAAGATTACCGGACTTGATCGGTGCACGCCACTTTGAATTTCTCAAAAGTGTTATAAATATTGCTAATAATGGACATCCAGACACTCCGGATTTTTGCGGCCGTGGCCCGGGAGGGCAATCTCTCGCGTGCGGCCGGGAAGCTGTCCCTGACGCAGCCCGCTGTCAGCCTGCAGATTAAAGGCCTGCAAGCTGCCACGGGGCTGACACTGTTCACCCGCAGTGCGCAGGGCATGAATTTGACGCGTGATGGCGCGGCCCTGTTGCCGCTGGCGGAAAAAGTGCTGGCCGCGCAGGGCGATTTCAAAAATGCCGCCGCCGGCCTGCACACCCAGGTGCGTGGCCAGCTGCGCATTGGCACCATTCTGGATCCCGAGTTCACCCGGCTCGGCGCTTTTTTGAAGGTGCTGGTGGAAACCGCCCCCCAAGTGGAGACCGAGCTGCGCCAGGCCATGAGTGGGGACGTGCTGGCGCAGATTGACCGCGGCGAACTCGACGTCGGCTTTTACCTGGGCAGCCCGGCGCAAGCCCCGGGCCATCGGGTGAGCTCGCAATCAAATCGGCCTTCAGCCCATATCAGTCTTGCGCAAGCAGCTATGAATTCAGGAGCAAATCAGCCCCCCGATCTGGCGCCGCAGTTTGCCTTTCGGGAGTTGATGCACTTCACTTACCGCGTGCTGGCACCCGCCGGCTGGGGCCCGCGGGTGCTGGGCAGGGACTGGAAGGCGCTGGCCGCTCTGCCCTGGATCGCCACGCCACCAGCGTCTGCCCATCACCGCCTGCTGGCCAGCGTGTTCGAACCGCTGGGGGTGGAACCACGGCGTGTGGCGCTGGTGGACCAGGAGGCTTCCATGCTGGACCTGGTCAAGTCCGGCGTCGGTCTGAGCCTTGTGCGTGACTCGATTGCGATGCGTGAGTCGCAGTCTGCCGGTCTGGTGATTGCCGACCAGGTCAGCCTGCAAAGTGTGCTGGGTTTCGTCAGTCTCCACACGCGGCGCCAGTCGCCGGTGGTGGCCAGCGCCTGGCAGGCGCTGGACGCCGTCTGGTCCTGACTTGATTCACCCTACGCTGCTTCCCAGATGGGGTTACCGCGTCAGGAATTTCAGCGGCACCATCACAAGCTGTGGAAAGATGATTAACAGCAACAGCACCGTCATCTGCGCCAGCAAATAGGGCACAACGGCCCGGATCACGGGCTCCATGCGCTGCCTCGCTACGCCGCAAACGACGTTGAGCACCGTTCCTACGGGCGGTGTGATGAGGCCGATGGCATTGTTCATGATGAACAACACGCCGAAGTACACCGGGTCAATGCCGGCCATGCGCACGACCGGCATCAGCACCGGAACCATGATCAGGATGGTAGGCGCGAAGTCGAGCGCGGTGCCGACGACGAAGATCAGCCCCATGAGGACCAGCATTAGCAGCATGGGGCTGTCCACCAGCGGCTGCAGCATGTCTGCCATCGCCATCGGGATGTTGGCGGCGGCGATGAGCCAGGCAGACACCTGAGCTGCCGCCACCAGGAACATCACGATGGCCGATGTCTTGCCGGCGGACAACAGCAGACCATACAACTGGGAGACACGCAGTTCGCGGTAGACCACAAAACCAACGAACAGGGCATAAAACACCGCCACCACAGCCGCCTCGGTCGGGGTGAAGTAGCCGCCCTTCAAACCCCCGACGATGAGAATCGGCAACAACAGCGCCCAGGCTCCCGCGAAAGTGGCTTCCCAGCGCATGCGAACGGGAAGCTTCTCTCCCCGCGGCATGTTGTCGCGCCTGGCCTGGAAGGCCCAGGTGAGCACCAGCGCCAGCGCCATCAGCAGGCCTGGGAAAATGCCGGCGATGAACAGCTTGGTGATCGAGATGTTGCCGACCACGCCCAGCATCACGAAACCGATCGACGGCGGAATCACCGGCGCGATGATGCCGCCTGCGGCGATCAGCCCGGAGGCGCGTGGCAGGTTGTAGCCGGCATTGCGCATCATCGGAATCAACAGGGCGGCGACGGCCGCTGTGTCGGCGATGGCCGAGCCCGACAGCGAGGCCATGACCACGCAAGCGAAAATGGCCACGTAGCCGAGCCCGCCCTTGAAGTGGCCCACCCAGGCGCCTGCCACATCAACAATGCGCCGCGAGATGCCGCCGGCATTCATCAACTCGCCCGCCAGCACGAAGAAAGGAATGGCCATCAGGGGGAAGCTGTCGGCGCCGGACAGCATGTTCTGCGCCATGATCTGTGCATCGAAAAAATCCATGTACAGCATCATGGCCAGGCTGCAGGCCATCAGCGAGAAGGCCACAGGCACGCCAATAGCCATGGCTGCCAGCAACGAAAGAACAAAAATGGTGACGATCACGGGGGCGCCTCAGTCGCTGCCGGTGGTTGGAATGAGCGACGCCGGCGTGATCTTGCCCAGCAGGAGCTTCGCGATGTTGGCGAGGGTCAGGATGCCGATCGAGGCGGCGCACAGGTAAGCCACCGAATACACCACGCTCAATGAAATACCCGTGACCAGGCCGGTGTTGGCGACGTTGAGCGAATGCTGCAGGATCAGCCCCCACAGCAGCACTGCACAGCAAACCAGCACGACCCATTGCGCCAGCAACACCGCAGCAAACTGTACCCGGCCGGACAAGCGTCGCACCACCATGTCCACACCCAGGTGTCCGCCTTCCCGCATGGCCACAATGGCGCCGAGAAAGGTGAGCCAGATGAACATGAAGCGCGACAACTCTTCGGAGGTGTTGATGCCGGAGTCGAAGAAATGCCGCAACACGACATTGCCGAATACCATCAGGCACATCGCCGCCAGTGCCAGCACCACGGTCAGCTCGAGCGCCTTGTAATACCAGTGGACAAGTTTTTTCATTGGGGAGTCCTGGGATGAGGATGGACCGTCTGGCCGAGCACGTTTGTGCGGTCAGAACGCGAAGATTTTTCCGGGGTTCATGATGTTGTGCGGATCCATTGCATGCTTGATCTGGCGCATGACGTTGACCGAGGCGCTACCGAGTTCATCGATCAGGAATCCCTGTTTGTGCAGGCCCACGCCGTGTTCACCGGTGCAAGTCCCGTCCATGGCCAGGGCGCGCGCGACAAGGCGCGTATTGAGCTGCTCCGCTGCCTGCAGCTCGGCGTGGTTGTCGGCATCGACCAGCATCTGGACGTGAAAGTTGCCGTCGCCGACGTGGCCGACGATGGGCGCCAACATGCCGGACTGCTGCAGGTCGCGGGCGGTTTCATTGACGCAGTCGGCGAGCTGCGAAATCGGCACGCAGACATCCGTGACGACGGATCGGCTGCCGGGGCGAAGCAGAAGCGCCGCGAAATAGGTGTTGTGGCGGGCGTCCCACAGTTTGGTGCGCTCTTCGGGGGTGCGCGCCCACTGGAATTGCGCGCCACCCCCGTCGTTGCAGATCTCCTGCACCAGCTCGACCTGCTCGCGCACACCGGACTCGCTGCCATGGAATTCAAAAAACAGGTGTGGCTGCTCGGGCAGGCCGGTCTTGCTGTAGGCATTGATGGCGCGAATCGCGACACTGTCAACGAACTCGCAGCGCGCAAGCGGCACGCCCAGCTGTATGGCCTGGACCACCGCCTGCACCGCCGTGTTGATGTCCGGAAACGCGCACACCGCAGCCAGGATGCTTTCAGGCAGCGGGTAGGTCCGGACGGTGGCCTCCACCACCACGCCCAGCGTGCCCTCGGAGCCGACAAACAAGCGCGTCAGGTCGTAGCCGGCCGCGGATTTTTTTGCGCGCCGCCCTGTCCTGATCAGTTCGCCGTCGGCAGTCACCACGGTGAGGTTGAGGACGTTCTCGCGCATGGTTCCGTAACGCACGGCGTTGGTACCGGAGGCGCGGGTGGCGCACATGCCGCCGAAGCTGGCGTCGGCGCCAGGATCCACCGGGAAAAACAGGCCGGTGTCACGCAGGGCCGCGTTGAGCGCCTTGCGCGTTACGCCTGGCTGCACGGTGGCGGTCTGGTCCTGGTCGTGGATGGCCAGCACCCGGTCCATCTGCTGCAGGTTCAGGGTCAGTCCGCCGCGGGCGGCCAGTGTGTGACCCTCCAGCGACGATCCCGCGCCATAGGGAACGATGGGAACGCGGTACTGCTGGCACAGCTTGACGGTGGCGACGACTTCGTCGATGTTGCGCACAAAGGCCACGGCGTCCGGCGGCATCGCGCCAAAGATGGACTCGTCCCGGCCGTGGTGCTCTCGCACGGCGGCGCTGGTGGACACGCGGTCGCCGAGCAGCGCCGTCAGGTTGTGGAGAAATTCAGGGGGCAGGGGGGGATGGGATGACATGGATGGATCGGGCGCTTGGTATGCCGACGCGGTGCGGGCCAGTAAGGAAGAGGAGAAAAAGTCAGCGAGTCCTGATCTGGCCAGGCGGGCCACTGCCAGAAGCAGATGGCCCGCCTGGCTGCGGCGTTCGCTTATTTGGCGGCGCGTACCCGCGCGATCTCCGTGCGGACCAGGGTCATGAACTCGGGGCCGATTTTTTCAAGATGCGGTGCGATGGCTGGCGGCACCCGGGTCCGGATGGCCTGCAGGTCGGCGGCGGAGAATTGCGTGACCTGCATGCCTTTGTCCTTCATGCCTTGCAGGGCGCTGCCGGCTTCGGCTGCGGTGGTCTTGCGCTGGAAGGCGGTGGCGTTGGCCGCGGCGGTTGTCATGAGCTGCTTGTCGGCGGGCGACAGGCTGTCCCAGTATTTTTTCGACACAGCAAAGATCAATGGTGAATAGACGTGGCCGGAGAGCGTCATGTACTTCTGCACTTCATAAAAGCGCTGCGTGTACATCAGCACGATGGGGTTTTCCTGGCCATCAAAAGCTTTGGTTTCCAGGGCAACAAAGAGCTCGGACCACGGCAGCGGCGACGCGTTGGCGCCTATCGCTTTGAAGGCGTCCAGTGTCAGCGGGTTGGGCTGCGTGCGCAGCTTCAGGCCCTTCAGGTCGTCGAGTGTGTTGACGGGCCGTTTGGAGTTGGTGATGTGGCGAAAACCGTTTTCCCACCAGCCGAGCACATGGATGCCGACAGCGCTGAGCTTGTCGTTGAGGTGCTTGCCCACCGGCCCGTCGAAAACCGCGTGCGCTTCGGCCTCGGTGTTGAAGAGGAAAGGAACGTCCTGAAAGCCGAGTTCCTTGACCTGGCCCAGCATGCCGAGTGCGCTGCCGGTATAAAACTCCTGGACACCGCCCTGCAGCGCGCCCAGCATCTGCGGATCCGGGCCCAAGGCCTGGTTGGCGATGACGCTGGTCTTGATGCGTCCGCCGGTGACTTTTTCCATCTCGGCGGAAAACATTTTCGCGGCCTGACCGGCCGGGTGGTTGTCGGCCATGCCATGGCCAAAACGCGTCGTGCGCGCCTTGTCCTGGGCCACGGCGCCCAGGGGGGCAAAGGCAGTGAGCGCGGCAGCAGCGCCGATGGTGGTGATGGTCAGAAATCGATTCAGTTTCATGGTGTGCTCTCAATGGTTGACAGTTGGATGGGCCGGGACTCTGCTCTGGACCTTGTTGCGCAGCAGACCGATGCGCTCGATCTCGACCTCGCACACGTCGCCGGGCCGCATGTACAGCTTCGGTTCGCGTGCGTGGCCGATGCCTGAGGGTGTGCCGGCGACGATCAGGTCACCGGCTTCAAGCGTAAAAACCTCGCTGAGAATCACAATCAGGGATTCGACGTCGAAGACCATGTCGTCGGTATTGGCCGACTGCACGGTCTGGCCGTTCAGGCGGGTTTCAAGCAGCAGGCCCCGTGCGCCAGGCGGCAGCTCGTCGGCGGTGACCAGCCAGGGGCCGAAGGCGCCCGTGCCGTCGAAATTCTTGCCCATCATCCACTGGGGTGACTTGAACTGGTACTCGCGGATGCTGCCGTCGTTGAAGACCGAATAGCCCAGCACATGCGAGAGCGCTTCCTCGCGGGAAATGTTGACGCCGCCCTTGCCGATCACGACCACCAGCTCGCCTTCATAGTCCAGCGTGTCCGACAGCCCGGTGTGGATCAGTGCCGCGTCATGGGCGATGACGCTGGTGTTGAATCGGGAAAACAGCGTGGGGTAGTCAGGCTGCTTGAAGCCACTCTCTTCGGAGTGGTCCTTGTAGTTCAGTCCGACGCAGATGATCTTGGGCGGGTTGGCCACAGGCGCCAAAAACTGCACGGCGGCCAAATCGACCTCCGCCTGGCGCGCCATGACCCCGGCGGCGGCAGCCAGAGCGCCACTTCCTTTGCGGATCAATGTGTCGATGCTGTCGGGATAGTCCGCCGATGTGCTTGTTGTGCCGTGCCAGGTGTCGGTCGCCGGGTTGTGGACAGCCCACCCCTCTTCGCCCTCTGACAGAAATCGGACCAGTTTCATTGTTTTCCTTATGTGTGGATGTGCCGACCTTGTCGATCAGCTTTAATATATATAATTTATCAAATAATCTATTATTAATACTTAGTACATACCCGATAAAATTCCATGGCCATGCTGACCCCCAGTAAACCCACCCAGGCAGAAACTGTTTGCCGTCTCATCAGAGCTGAAATCCTCGATGGCCAGTTGCCTGCGGGCGCGAAGCTGAACATCGGTGCGCTGGAAAAAAGGTTTGACGTGAGTCTGGGCGCGATACGGGAAGCACTGTCACGGCTGAGCGCCGAGGGCATGGTGATTGCCGAGGCGCAGCGTGGTTATCGTGTGAGCCCGGTTAGCAGTGAGGAACTGCTGGACCTGACCCGCACGCGCGTGGAGGTCGAGTCGCTGTGCCTGGCGCAGGCCATGAAAACCGGCGACGTCGAATGGGAGAGCCGGATCGTTGCCGCAGCCCATCGCATGGAGCGCTTGCAGGATTCGCCGGCCGACGCGGAAACGCGTGTGACGGACGTCTGGAGCAACTCTCACCGCGAGTTTCATGAAGCACTGGTTAGCGCCTGCCCCAGCCCTTGGCTGCTGCGCTTGCGCGCACTGTTGCATGAGCAAAGCGAGCGCTACCGCCGCTTGTCGGCACCGCTGGAAACCGACAAGCGCGATGTGCGCGGTGAACACCGTCAACTCATGGCGGCGGTACTCAAGCGCGATGAAGCTGCCGCGCTGCGCGCACTGGAACAGCATTTTTTCTCTACCGCCCAGATCATTCTCAAGTCGCCGCTGTTGCGCGCTGCGCAAACTGCCACCCACGAGCAGGCGGCGAGCTAGCGATCAGAAGTTCCAGGCGCCAAGCGCGTCCTGTTCCCGATTTTTTTTGAATTCCAGGAGCGCGTCGGCAGAAGCTTCGCCCTTGTGCAGCAGGTGCGCTATCCGGGGAGCGCAGGGTGGGGCGTTGTAGGACAGCAGGACGGTGTTTTGGCGCCAAATGCCTGTAGCCGCCATGCGGCTTGCTGGATTACCATGAGCTTGATCCAAGGCGCACTGTGGCACTTTATGTGCAGTCGCTGTCTGTCCGGCTGATATTTTCCGAACGTTAGCACCATCAAAAACATGCCATCCCCGGAGGAGAGCGCCTCAGGCGAATCCGCCCCGCACATTGATACCCAGGACTCGCCCGAAGGCGCGTCCTG
>JAZKIE010000164.1:0-1696 GCA_040385025.1 Pseudomonadota bacterium
TGTTTGTCGGTGCCGGCGAGATGATCGACCTGGCCGCGACCCACTTCGCCGCCAAGAACCCCAAATCCATGACCGTGGCCAACCGCACGCTGGAACGCGGCGAAAAACTCGCCGGCCGCTTCGGCGCCCAGGTCATGCGCCTGGCCGACCTGCCGAGCCGCCTGCACGAATTTGACGCCGTGATCAGTTGCACCGCCAGCACCCTGCCCATCATCGGCCTGGGTGCTGTCGAGCGCGCCGTCAAGCTGCGCAAGCACCGGCCCATGTTCATGGTGGACCTGGCGGTGCCGCGCGACATCGAGCCCGAGGTCAAGGCCCTGCCGGACATCTACCTCTACACCGTGGACGATCTGGCCCACGTGGTGCAAACCGGCAAGGACAGCCGGCAGGCGGCAGTGGCGCAGGCCGAGGTCATCATCGACGCCGGTGTGCAGAATTTCATGCACTGGCTGGGCCAGCGCCGCACCGTGCCCTTGATCCAGCAGCTCAATGCGCAGACCGACGAATGGCGCGGCGCCGAAATTGCGCGCGCGAAAAAACTGCTGGCCCGCGGTGAGCCGATCGACACCGTGCTGGAGGCGCTGTCACGCGGCCTGACGCAAAAAATGCTGCATGGCGCGCTGGCCGAATTACACGCCGGCGACGCCGACAGCCGCGAGGCCACCGCGCAAACGGTGTCACGCCTGTTTTTGCGCGGCGGCCTGTCCGCGGAAAACAAAGAGCGTTAGCGGCGCTGCAGCCCTGACCCGCCGGCGCGCCTGCTGGCCCCTCCCGCTACCGGCACCTGGCCGGATGCCCCTTCACCATCGTTTCTCCCTCGTGCGTTTTCTCCCATGAAGCCCTTTCTCCGCCAGACCCTGGACCGCCAGATTTTCCGCCTGCACGAACTCGACGCGCTGCTGTCGGCCAGCGACGTGGTCAGCAACATGGAGCGTTTTCGCAGCCTGACGCGCGAACATGCCGAAGTCAGCATCGTGGTCGGCCAGTATCAGCGCATGACGGCACGCGAGGCCGACCTGGCCAGTGCACAGGGCATGCTGGCCGAGGCGAAGGACGATCCGGAGATGGCGGCGATGGCGGAAGAGGAAATCAGCGCCGCGCAGGCAGACGTCAGCTCCCTGGATGACGAGTTGCAACTGATGCTGATCCCGAAAGACCCGGACGATGCACGCCCGGCCTTCATCGAAATCCGCGCCGGCACCGGCGGCGACGAGTCGGCGCTGTTTGCCGGCGACCTGCTGCGCATGTACTCGCGTTTTGCAGAACGCAAGCGCTGGACGGTTGAGATCATCAGCGAATCGCCGAGCGAGCTCGGCGGCTACAAGGAAGTCGTGATCCGCGTGGATGGCGCCACCGATACGCTGGGCGTGGGTGTCTATGGCAAGCTGCGTTTCGAATCGGGTGGCCACCGCGTGCAGCGTGTGCCCGCCACCGAGACCCAGGGCCGCATCCACACCAGCGCGTGCACCGTCGCCGTGCTGCCCGAGCCCGACGAGGCGGTCGCGATCCAGATCAACCCGTCGGACCTGCGCATCGACACCTACCGCGCCAGCGGCGCCGGTGGCCAGCACATCAACAAGACCGACTCGGCCGTGCGCATCACACATCTGCCGACCGGCATCGTCGCCGAATGCCAGGACGGCCGCAGCCAGCACAGCAACAAGGCGCAGGCGCTCAAGGTGCTGACTGCGCGCAT
>JAZKIE010000165.1:0-2293 GCA_040385025.1 Pseudomonadota bacterium
CCCATCGCCCGCGAGATCACCTCTTTCATGATCTCGTTGGTGCCGCCGTAAATTCGCTGCACACGCGCATCGGCGTAGGCACGGGTGATCGGGTACTCCCACATATAGCCGTAACCACCGAATAACTGCACACATTCATCCATGACCTTGCATTGCAGGTCGGTGGTCCAGTACTTGGCCATGCTGGCCGTCGCAGTGTCGAGCGTGTCGCCGGCCAGCAGTTCGGTGCATTTGTCGACAAACACGCGCGCCACCTGAACCTGCGTTTGCAACTCGGCCAGGGTATACCGTGTGTTCTGGTAGCTGGCCACGGGCTGTCCGAAGACCTTGCGCTCCTTCACATAAGCCACCGTCCAGTCGATGGCGGCCTGCGCCGAGGCGACGGCGGTGATGGCAATCTGCAGCCGCTCCCAGGGCAGTTGCTCCATCAGGCAAATGAAACCGCGGTTTTCATGCGCGTCGCCGCCCAGCAGATTGCCAGCGGGAACGCTGACATCGGAGAAAAACAGCTCCGACGTGTCCTGCGCCTTGAGGCCCAGTTTTTTCAGGCGCTTGCCGACAGAAAAGCCCGGCATGCCGCGCTCGACCAGCAGCAGGCTGGTGCCCTTGGCTCCCGCCGCCGGGTTGGTCTTGGCCACCACCACCACCAGGTCGGCATGCCAGCCGTTGGTGATGAAAGTTTTGCTGCCGTTGAGCAGGTAGCTGCCGTCGGCCTGCTTGATGGCCGTGGTTTTCACGCCCTGCAGGTCAGAGCCGGCTGCGGGTTCACTCATGGCAATCGCGCCGACCATCTCGCCGCTGGCGAGTTTGGGCAGGTACTTCTGCTTTTGTGCCTCGGTGCCGTAATGCAGGATGTAAGGCGCAACAATTTCGCTGTGCAGGCTGTAACCAATACCGCTGTAACCGCCACGCGCCAGTTCTTCCATCTGCACCACCGAATACAGCTTGTCGGCGTCTGATCCCCCATAGGCTTCGGGCATGGTCATGCACAAAAAACCGTTGGCCCCTGCCTTGTCCCACACCGTGCGGTCCACATAACCCTGTTCCTCCCACGCCTCGTGGAAAGGCGCGATCTCCTTGTCGCAAAACTTGCGGAAGGCGTCGCGGAAGGCCTCGTGGTCGCTGGTAAAAAGGGTACGGTCAATCATGGGTCACCTGTCGTGTTGGGGGCCGAGGCCTATTTATGAAAAGCACTTGCTTGGTGAAATGAATATACTCGTTCTTCCGCCCGCTGCATTCACTGTCCCTGCAGGAGACCCCCCATGACCGAAGCATTCATCTACGACGCCATCCGCACACCGCGCGGCAAGGGCAAAAAAGACGGCAGCCTGCACGAGGTCAAACCCGTCAATCTGCTGGCGGGCGTGTTGACGGAGCTGCAACGCCGCAATGGTTTTGACACGGCGCAGGTCGACGACGTGGTCATGGGCGTGGTCTCGCCCATCGGTGAGCAGGGCTCCGTCATTGCCAAGGTAGCCGCGCTGAAAGCCGGCTGGGATTTCCGCGCTTCGGGCGTGCAGGTCAACCGTTTTTGCGCTTCTGGCCTGGAAGCGGTCAACATGGCCGCGCAAAAAGTGCGCTCCGGTTGGGAGGATCTGGTGGTGGCGGGCGGTGTCGAAAGCATGAGCCGCGTGCCGATTGGTTCGGACGGCGGCGCCTGGGCGCAGGATCCGGAGACCAACAGCGCCACCGCCTTTGTGCCGCAGGGCATAGGCGCCGACCTGATCGCCACCATCGAGGGCTTCAGCCGCGCCGACGTGGACGCCTTTGCGCTGGAAAGCCAGAAGCGGGCAGCCAAAGCGCGCGAAGCCGGTTACTTCGACGGCTCGGTGGTGCCGGTCAAGGACTTCCTCGACCAGACCATCCTGGCGCAGGACGAGTTCATCAAGCCACACACCACCATGGAAGGACTGGCATCACTGCGTCCGGCGTTTGAACAAATGGGCAGCATGGGTTTTGACCAGGTGGCGCTGACGCGCTACCCGCAGGTCGAACGTATCCACCATGTGCACCACGCCGGAAACTCATCAGGCATTGTCGATGGCGCGGCGGCTGTGTTGATCGGCTCCGAGTCCGCCGGAAAAATACACGACCTGAGCCCGCGTGCACGCATTGTCGCGGCGGCGCTCAGTGGCGCCGACCCCACCATCATGCTGACCGGCCCGATGCCGGCGGCGCGCAAGGCACTGGCCAAGGCCGGGCTGACGATAGACCAGATCGACCTGTTCGAGGTCAACGAAGCTTTTGCCGCCGTCGTCATGCGTTTCATGAAAGAGATGAAAGTGCCGCACGA
>JAZKIE010000165.1:2393-14651 GCA_040385025.1 Pseudomonadota bacterium
AAGCTTTTGCCGCCGTCGTCATGCGTTTCATGAAAGAGATGAAAGTGCCGCACGACAAGGTCAACGTCAACGGCGGTGCGATCGCCATGGGCCACCCGCTGGGCGCCACCGGCGCCATGATCCTCGGCACGCTCATCGACGAGCTGCACAGGCGCAAGCTGCGTTACGGCCTGGCCACGCTGTGTGTGGGCGGCGGCATGGGCATTGCAACGATTGTCGAAAGAATCTGATGAAGACCATCCAGTACGAACTCGCCGACGGCATCGCCACCCTCACCTTTGATGAGGAAGGCTCGCCGGTCAACACCATGTGTGCCCAGTGGCAGAAAGACCTGACGGCCGCCACCGCGCAAGTTGTCAAGGACAAGGACGCGATACGCGGCATCGTGCTGGCGTCGAATAAAAGCACTTTTTTTGCGGGCGCAGACCTCAAGGCCCTGATGCGCAACCAGGCCTCGGATGCCGGCGCTGTGTTTGCAGAAATCGAGCGCATGAAGAAAAACTTCCGCACGCTGGAAACCCTGGGCAAACCTGTGGTCAGTTGCCTCAACGGCGCGGCACTCGGCGGCGGCTGGGAGGTGGCGCTGGTCAGCCACTACCGCATCGCCGTCGACGACAAAAAAATCCAGTTCGGCCTGCCGGAAATCACGTTGGGCCTGATTCCCGGCGCCAGCGGCATCACCAAAATGACGCGCTTGCTGGGCCTGATGGGTGCGCAGCCTTTCATTCTGGAAAGCAAGCTGTTCAACCCCCAGGAAGCGCTGGGGCTGGGCCTGGTGCATGCGCTGGTGCCGAATGCCGCCGGGCTGCGGCCGGCGGCGCTGGCCTGGATAGCCACCCATGACGGCGCCGCAACCCCGGCCCACCATCCCTGGGACGACAAGAATTACAAGCTCCCCGGCGGCACCCCCAGCAACCCAAAAATCGCCGGCATGCTGGCCGTGGCGCCTGCGGTGCTCAAGCAAAAAACCCGCGGCCTCTATCCCGCACCCGAAGCCGCGCTGGCGGCCATGGTCGAAGGCGCGCAGGTGGACTTCGACACCGCACTGCGCATTGAAAGCCGCTACCTGGCACGACTGGCTGTCACACCAGTGGCCAAGGCCATGGTCAATACCTTTTTCTTCAACATGAATGCGATCAAGTCCGGGCAGTCGCGTCCCAAAACGCCACCGCGCTACAAGCCGCAAAAAGTAGGCTTGCTGGGCGCCGGCATGATGGGTGCGGGCATTGCCTATGTGCAGGCCAGCCGCGGCATCCATACCGTGCTCAAGGATGTCAGCCAGGACAAGGCCGATGCCGGCAAGGCCTACAGCATGAAGCTCACCCAGGCGCGGGTGGACAAGGGCCGCATGAGCCCGGCAGAGCAGGACGCCCTGCTCGGTCGCATTCAGGCCACCGACCAGGTCACCGACCTGGTCGGCTGCGATCTGATCATCGAGGCCGTGTTCGAGCGACGCGACCTGAAGGCCAAAGTCACGCAGGAAGCCGAGCCACTGCTGGCACCGGGCGGATTTTTTGCATCCAACACATCGACGCTGCCGATCAGCGGCCTGGCGACGGCCAGTGCACGGGCCGACAAATTCATAGGCATCCATTTCTTCAGCCCGGTCGACAAGATGAAGCTGGTCGAAATCATCCGCGGCAAGCAGACAGACGATGAAACCGTGGCTCGCGCCTTCGACTATGTGCAGGCACTTGGCAAAATCCCGATTGTGGTCAATGACTCACGCGGCTTCTACACCAGCCGCACCTTCGGCACTTTTGTGATGGAAGGCGCGGCCATGCTGAGCGAAGGTATCCCGGCCGCCGTGATTGAAAATGCCGGCATCCAGTGCGGCATGCCGGTCGGCCCGCTGGCGGTGCTGGACGAAACCGCCCTGTCGCTCAGCGTGCATGTGCTGGACCAGACGCGTGCCGACTACGCGGCAGACGGCAAGACCTACATCGCCACGCCCGGTGAATTGATGGTCGAACGCATGGTCAAGGAGTGGGGCCGCAACGGACGTGCTGCCGGCGCCGGTTTTTACGACTACCCGCTTGAGAAAAGCGCAAGAAAAACCCTGTGGCCCGAGCTGAAAGTGCTGTTTGAAAAGCCGGCTGCCGGTTGGGACATCACCGACATCAAGGATCGCCTGCTGTATCGCCAGGCCGTGGAAACAGCACGCTGCCTCAGCGAAAACGTGTTGACGAGCGTGCACGACGCGAACATCGGATCGATCTTTGGCATCGGCTTTCCGGCCTGGACCGGTGGTGCGATGCAGTTCATTTACGGCATGGGGCTGGAGGCGTTTGCACAACGCGCCGATGAGCTGGCCGCCAAATTCGGCCCGGGTTTTGCACTGACCGAAGAAGTCAAGGCCAGCATCCGGAACCACCAGCCGGTCTATTAAGCGATCAGGCTGGCAAGCAGGCCTGCTTTCTGCACCTTGCCCAAGGCTGTTTTTGGCAAGGCATCGCAAAACACGATGCGCTTGGGGTGCTTGAAGCGGGCCAGCTTGCCGTCAAAAAGCGCCATCACGCCGTCGGTGTCCAGCACGGCGCCGGGTTTGCGCACCACCACGGCCACCACCACCTCGCCCCAGCGCGCATCGGGCTCACCGACCACGGCCGCTTCGGCCACCAGCGGGCAGTCGGCCAGCAGGTTTTCGATCTCCGCCGGGTAGACGTTTTCGCCGCCCGAAATAATCATGTCTTTGGAGCGCCCGACGATGTCGTAAAACCCCGCCTCATCGCAACGCGCCAGGTCGCCGGTGTGAAACCAGCCGTCGACGAAGGCTGGGTTGCCGGGGTCCTTCCAGTATCCGCATAACAGATTCGGACCGCGCACCCATACCTCGCCGACCTCGCCTGGCGCAACAGGCTGGCCTTGCTCGCCCGCGAGGCGGATCTCGATATGAAGACCGGCCTGGCCGGCGGAACCGGCGCGCCCGATGGCATTTTCGCGGCGCAGGTAGATGGACACTGGCCCGGTTTCAGTGGCGCCATACACCTGACCGACAGGCACGCCGCGCGTGTGAAAAGCGGCGATCATGGAAGAAGGAATTGTGGATGAGCCCGTGGTCAGCATCCTGAGCGAGGACAGGTCGGTGCCGGCAAACGCAGGATGCTCGATCACGGCGCGCAGCGTGGCCGGTACCAGCAGTGACAGCGTGGGCCGCCGTGACCTTACATCGGCCAGCCAGGCGCCCGCGTCGAAGCGGCTGTGCAGCGTGACCGATGCGCCGGCATACAGGGCTGGCAGGCTCTGGATGCACAGCCCGCCCACATGGAACATTGGCAGCGCACTGAGCACATGGTCATCCGCCGTCAGCTCATGCGCATGGGTGGAAATCACGCAATTCCAGAGCAGGCCCGACTGGCTGTGCAGCACGCCCTTGGGCTGACCGCTGGTGCCCGAGGTGTAGACCAGCAGCACCGGTGAATCCGCGCCGCCGTCCAGCGCGGCCATGTCGCCAACCGGGGTGGGCCCGGCAAGCTGGACGGCCTGCAACAAGAGGCAAGCCGACGGCCCTGCCAGAGCCCTGGCGGCGCTTTCGTGCAGGGCATCGGCCACCAGCAGGCTGACACCGGCATGCGCGAGGATGGCGGCGTGTTCCGGCGCCGCGAGGCGGTAGTTCAGCGGCAACACAATCGCGCCCAAACGCGCCAGCGCAAACAGCAGCACCAGCAGATCGGGATGATTCAGGCCCAGCCAGGCCACGCGGTCACCGGACCGGACGCCGGCCGCCTGCAGCACGGCCGTGGCCGCTTCGATGCGCTGCCAGAGCTGCGCATAACTGATGTCGCGGCCTTCATGGTGCAGCGCCAGCTTCCCGGGTGAAAGCTGTGCGTGCCGCTGGATGACCGAAGCCAGGTCCATCGTTAGAGCACGGCCTGTTCGTCCTGCTCGCCCGGCTCGTACAGGCACTCGCGTCCCAGCCGGTCGATGCAGAGTTCGGCGGTCCAGGGCAGCATCAGCGAGCCGCAGCGCGAGTCGCGGTACATGCGCTCCAGCGGCAGGGTCTTGAGCATGGACTGGCCGCCGCAGGTGCGTACCGCGAGGCGGCAGATCTCGTTGGAATTTTCCATGATGGTGTAGTGCGCCGCATACAGCCCAAGGCGGATTTCCTTCGAAGGATCGACGCGTGCGGCGCGGGCATTTTGCAGAAAGATCGCGCGGGTCTGCTCCAGCCGCACCTTCATCTCCGCGACCGCAATCTGTTTGGTCGGGTACATCCGGCGCTTGACCGGCGGCGTGCCGGGGACCTCGCCACGCAAATACTGCACCGTGAAGTCATAGGCCGCCTGGGCGATGCCCATGTAGGTCGGCGACAGCGTGGCAAACATGTGCGGCCAGCGCAGCGCGGCCTGGGCATACAGGCCTTCCGGAATCAGGCGCTCGATCTCGGGCACAAACACGTCCTTGAAAATCAGGGTGCGCGACACCGTGCCCCGCATGCCCAAGGGGTCCCAGTCACCGGTGACGCTGACGCCTTCCAGGTTTTTGTCCACGGCCAGGTAAAGTGAATCGCGCTGTGTGGCGCCTGGCTTGTCCAGCGTGCACAAAATGCCGTAGTAGTCGGCCGCTCCGGCCAGCGAGGCAAAAATTTTCTTGCCGTTGACGAGGTAGCCGCCCTCCACTTTTTTGGCCAGCGTGCCGAAGGGCGCTTTGCCGGCCGCCGCGGCGCCGCCTTCGGAGAAAGGCTGCGAGTAGACCTTGCCCTGCCCAACCACCCGCTGGTAGTGCACTTTCCGATGCGCCTCATGGTTGGCGCGCTGCTCTGGCGTCATGTCCAGGTCGTCGGCAATGAAACCGGTCCACATGGTCGAGCTCACATGCATGTTGAGCGTCAACGCGGTGGCGCCGCAATGGCGGCCGATTTCGGCGGCGGTCATCACGTAGGTGGCGAAGTCGGCGCCCCAGCCGCCGTGTTCTTCGGGCACGCAGATGCCGAGCAGGCCGGCTTCCCGCAGGTCGGCATAGTTCTCGAAGGGAAACACCGCGTCGCGGTCGATCTGCTGCGCACGCGGTGCGAACTTCTCGCGCCCCAGCCGCGAGGCAATCGCGAGCAGTTCGCTTTGTTTGGGTGTGAGTGCGCTGTAGTCGCCGGCAATCGAGGGCGGCGTGTAGCGGCCTGCAGGTGGTGGGGCAATGGGTAAGGCGGACATGGCAGTTCCTCGATTCAGTTCGGAAAGTGGTGCTTCAGGAAAGCCAGCACCGCGCTGTTGAACAGCGCGGGCTGCTCGATGTTGGCGATGTGGCCCACGCCGGGAAGGCATTCGTAGTGCGCACCGGCAATGCGGCTGGCCATTTTTTCGACAACGGCGGGCGGGGCATTGCGGTCCAGCTCGCCCGCCAGGCACAAGGTGGGGACGGCAATGTGGCCCAATTCGGCAAGCCGATTGAAGGACACGATGGCTGCCAGTGCAGCGCGGTAGCTGCCGGCGGGCACGCGGCCCATCAGCGCGGCGGCTTCAGCCAGCCGCGCCGGATCGGCACCGGGCGCAAACATGGTGGGCACAATTTTTCCGGCCAGACCGTCCATGCCCAGGCCCTGGTCCAGCGGCGCAAACCGGCTCTGCAAAAACGTCTGCTGCCAGGCACCGTCGGCTTTGCCGAAAGCCGGTGAGGTGCTGTAGAGAACCAGACCATGCACCAGCGCGGGATGCAGCGCGGCGAGCTCCTGCGCAATCATGCCGCCCATGCTGTGGCCCAGCAGTACATTGCGTTTGGCGCCGATGTGGGCCACCAGTGTTTTCAGCGCAGCGGCCAGCAAGGCGTTGGTGCAGGGCGACAGCGGCGATGAGGCGCCGTAGCCTGGCATGTCCCAGGCCACTGTCCTGAAACCGGCAGCAGCCAACACGGCCTGGTTGCTGAGCCAGGCTTGCTTGCCGCCACCCACGCCGTGCAGCAAAAACACGGCGGTGTCGCCTTCCCCCTGCTCAAGATAGGCGGGCAAGGTCATGGTTCAGGCCAGATCGCCGACCAGACGGCCGGCATCCACCACCATCTGGCCGTCGAGCGTGACGGTACAGCCTCGCAGCGGCAGGTCGAAATGCCCCAGCGTGTGGCGCCCGGCCACTTCGTTGGCGCCGGTCGAATACAGGAAGTTGCCGGCAAAGGCGCGCAGCTCGGTGCCGTTGAAATCTTTCTTGTCGTACATGGCCATGGCGTCCCAGCGTGCCTTCGGGTTCATGCCCCAGCCCACATGTGACACCGCATAGGCCTCGCGATCGCCCCAGGCCGCCCAGTAGCTGCGCATCAGCTCCGCATCCACATGCTGGCCGGCGATGTCGGTCACAAAATCGTCCTGGATGGTCAGCACCACCGGCTGTTCGAGATAACGCTTGAAGGTCAGGTTGACATCGCCAGGGGCCAGCACCAGCGTGCCGTTCACGCTGCCTTGGACCGGAAAAGCCAGGCACAGGCCGCCGGGCCAGTGCGAGATGGTGCCGGGCCGGGCGGTGTAGCCCCAGCCCCCGCCTACTTGCGCACCCGCCAGCGAGATGCTCAGGTCGGTGCCCGCCTGCGACGTCACACGCATGGCTTGGGCGCTGCGCAGCCGTTTGATGCCAGCCTTGACCTTGGGCTCAAGCGCTGCATCGGGCACACAGCGCTCCAGGATTTCAGGGTGTTCATTGGAAACCATGAGCACGCGCGCCCCGCCCTTCAGAATGTCTGGCAGTTCGGCCGCATGCAGCAGACCTTCGACCGTCAGGTCTGCCACAAAGCTGCAGGCGGCCAGCGCCTGCACCACGGGTGCGAGCTGGCCAATGGCATCCGATGCACCGGTGGAGCGCACCGGCACAGGCGCAACCAGCCGCGGCGTGGCCAGCACCAGGTGAAAGGCCCGCGCGCCCAGGCGCGCCAGCGCAAGTTCGGCCAGTTGCACATTGACCGGCCGTGATTGCGTCTCGGACAGGATGGCCGCCGTGTCGCCGGCTTTCACGCCGCACAGCGCAAAGGTCTCGGCAAAACAATCTATCCAGCGGGCTTCAATGCGTTCTTGCAACATGAAAAACTTCCTTGTTCAAAGGCGGGAACCGAGGGCGAAATAGGCGCCCGTGTGGAATAACAGCGGCGCCGCTTCCGACAGGGTGAAGCGCTCGACCTCGGCGATGAACAGCTTGTGGTCGCCAGCCACCTGCCGCGATACCGTGCGGCACTCAAACCATGCCGCCGCGCCATGGATCAGCGGCAGGCCCCAGGCGTTTTCCGCGTGAGCCACGCCGTCGAACTTGTCGGCCAGCGGCAAGGCGAAACGGCGAGAGACCTCGACCTGCGCCTCCGCCAGCACATTGACCACAAAGCGTTCCGCAGTTTCAAACACCGGCAGGCTGGGCGAGCTGCAACGCAGCGACCACAGGATCAGCGGCGGCTCCAGCGACAGCGCCGAAAACGAATTGACCGTGAGGCCCACAAAGGCGCCGCTCCCCGCTCGCGTGGTGACCACGGTGATACCGGTCGCAAACTGGCCCAGCGCCGTGCGCAGCGCCCGGCTGTCCAAGCTTGAGGCGATCTGCGGGGTGGCTTGCAAAGCGGCATTCATCTGTCCATAATATATGAATATTCATGTAATCCGCAAGCCCACCAACCCTCCTCCCCAAAGGCATGCCGTGAGCCGCATCCCCGCACCGGTCTGTTCCGCCCCGCCCGCCAGGTTCATCGACGGCTACCTGTCTTACCTGCTCGCGCGCGCCAGCCACACGGTTTACCGCGAGTTTCACGCCCAGGTGCAGGCGGCCGGGCTGGGTTCGCTCGAATGGCGCCTGCTGGCCACGCTGTCGGATGGCGATGGTCTGACCATCGGTGAGCTCGCGCGCGAGATCCTGGCCCAGCAGCCGACCCTGACCAAACTGGTGCAGCGCATGGAAAAAGCCGGCTGGGTGCAACGCGGCGCCGATCCGGCCGATGCGCGGCGCACGCTGGTGTTCGAGACGAAACAGGGGCGCGCCACGGTCGCCGCGCTGCTGGCGCAGGCCAAGGTGCACGAAGACGCCTTGCTGCAGGGCTTTAGCGAGCGCGATGTGACAGCGCTCAAAAAAATCCTGCGCACCCTGATCAGCCGGGGCGACACTCCTCCAGGTTGACAGTCAATTACTTGACTTAGTCAATTAATTTCAGGATGATGCAGCCATGAAGGCTTCCGCATCACCTCCCCTCGTGCCCACAGCCCACGTCAAGGCCGTACGCAGCTTCAACCGCTTTTACACCCAGCGCATCGGTGTGCTGGCGCCTTATCTGGGCAGCGAGTTTTCGCTGACCGAGGTGCGCGTGTTGTATGAACTCGCCCATCGCGACCAGCCGACGGCGACCGAACTCGGGCGCGACCTGGCGCTGGATGCCGGTTATCTCAGCCGCATCCTGCGCCGCTTCGAGGAAAAGGGCTGGATGGAGCGCACAGCCTCACCGGCTGACGCGCGGCAAAGCCTGCTGCGCCTGACCGACGCCGGCTACCAGGTGTTTGCGCCACTGCAACAACGCTCGCGCGACGAGGCCAGCGCCCTGCTGGCACCGCTGGCCGCGCCGGCGCAGCAGGCCTTGACGGATGCGCTGGCCACCGTGCAGCGCCTGCTTGCGCCAGCCACCGCGTCTGCGGATTCGCGTGGCGTGCTGCTGCGTGACCCGCAGCCGGGGGACATGGGCTGGGTGGTGCAGCAACACGGTGAAATTTACGCGCGGGAGTACGGCTGGAACAGCGAATTCGAGGCGCTGGTGGCGGACATTGTTGCCGGCTATCTGCGCAAGTTCCAGCCCGACTGGGAACGCTGCTGGATCGCAGAACTGGAGGGGCAGCGCGTGGGTTCGGTGTTCGTAGTGCGTAAATCCCCCACTGTGGCCCAGTTGCGCATGTTGATCCTGACGCCGCAGGCGCGTGGCCAGGGGCTGGGTGCGCTGCTGACCGATGAATGTATTGCCTTTGCGCGCAGCAAGGGCTACAAAAAAATCGTGCTGTGGACCAACAGCTGCCTGGGCAGCGCACGCGACATCTACGCCCGCCGCGGCTTCAAGCTCATCAAAAGCGAACCCTACACGGGCTTCGGCAAGAAACTCGTCGGCGAAACCTGGGCGCTCAAGCTGTGAAGCGTCGACCCTGCGCGTGAGGCTCAAACTCGCGCTGCTGGCCGCAGCAGCCACCGGCGTGCAGGTCGGCGCGGCCATCGTCGCCTCACGTCTGGTGGTGGCCGAGTTGCCCCCGCTGACGTTGACCCTGCTGCGTTACGCCATCGCGCTGCTTTGCCTGCTGCCCTTTATTTTCAAGTCATATCGGCCTCCAGCCCACGGCGGAATTGCGCCAACAGCTATCAAAAATATAGCGGCATCAGACTGGCTGGTGATGGCCGCACTGGGCGCCGGTCAGTTTGCCGTGCTGATCGCACTGCTCAATTACGGCCTGCAGCACATAGGTGCAGCGCAAGCGGCGCTGATCTTCAGCCTGTTCCCGCTGCTGACCTTGCTGCTGTCCACCGCGCTCGGCCGCGAGCGCCTGTCGGCGACGCTGCTGGCCGGCGTGCTGCTGTCGGTCGCCGGTGTCGCCCTGTCGCTGTGGCCCCGGCTGCAGGCGCCGCAGGCCGGCCACTGGTGGGGCGAAGCGGCAGTGGCCGCCGGCGCTTGCGTCGGTGCCCTGTGCAGCGTGCTCTATCGGCCCTACCTGCAGCGTTATCCGACGCTGATGGTGTCCGCCTATGCCATGGGCATCTCCGTGCTGCTTCTCGCGGTGCTGGCGCTCGGCGAAAACTGGCCGCTGCGGGTGTTTGCCCTGAGTCCGGGCACCTGGGCCGTGCTTGCGTTTATCGGGGCGTCCAGCGGCATGGGCTACGTCTGGTGGCTCTACGCCCTCAAACATGAATCACCGACGCGGGTCACAGTGTTCCTGGCGCTCAACCCACTGGCCGCCGCCCTGCTTGGCACACTTTTTCTGGATGAAGCCCTTGACGGGTGGACCTTGTCAGCTATATTTTTAATAGCATCCGGACTGTGGCTGGCGACCCGCAGCAGCCCCTCAAGCCCGGCGATAATCAAGCCATGACCGCCCTGCCGACCGACGAAAACGAAGACACACATCCGCAACCAAAGTCGCTCACCGACCTGTTTGTTTCCTTCACGCTGCTGGCGCTGCAGGGTTTCGGCGGCGTGCTGGCTGTGGTGCAGCGCGAACTGGTCGAGAAAAAGCGCTGGATGACGCGCGAGGAATTTGTCGAGGAGTGGGCCGTGGCCCAGATCATGCCCGGCCCCAATGTGGTCAACCTCTCACTGATGATTGGCCACCGCTATTTCGGCCTGCGCGGCGCCATGGCAGCGCTGGCCGGCATGTTGACCGTGCCGCTGCTGGTGGTGCTGATGCTGGCCCTGGTCTATGCGCAGTTCGCCGGCCACCCCGGCGTGGCGGGCGCGCTGCGCGGCATGGGCGCGGTCGCCGCCGGCCTGATTGCCGCCACCGGCCTGAAACTGATGAGCGCCCTGAAGAACCACCCGCTGGGCCTGCCGATGTGTATCGCGCTGGCCGTGCTGTGTTTCAGCGGCATCGCACTGCTGCGGCTTCCGCTGGTGTATGTGCTGCTCGGCCTGGGCGTGACCGCCTGCATGCTGACGTACCGGAAGCTGGACCGATGATTCTCGACTTGCAATGGAGCGACTGGCTGGCGCTGTGCGGCCATTTCATGATTCTGTCGCTGCTGTCGGTGGGCGGCGCCATCACCACCGCGCCCGACATGCACCGCTACCTGGTGGACCGCCAGCACTGGCTGAGCGACCCGCAGTTCAATGCCTCGGTGGCGATTGCGCAGGCCGCCCCCGGTCCCAACGTGCTGTTTGTCGCGTTGATGGGCTGGCATGTGGGCCTGAACGCCGGCGGACCCCTGATGGGGCTGTTCGGCGTGTTTGTCACCATGCTGGGCATCATGCTGCCAAGCACCACCCTGACCTATCTGGCTGCCAGTTGGGGCCACCGTAACCGCAACTTGCGCTGGGTGCGCGCTTTCAAACAGGGCATGGCACCGGTCGTGATTGCACTGCTGATCGCCACCGGCTGGGTCCTGGCCAGCGCCAACGTCACCGGCATGAAAGACTGGCGGGTGGGCCTGCTCGCTGGTTTGGCAGCAGTCATGGTGTGGCGCACCCGGCTGCACATGTTGTGGCTGCTCGGTACCGGCGCCTTGCTGGGCTGGTTCGGCTGGGTGTGAGGTTCAAGCCAGACATCCGATGTCGAGCTCTGTCTGCGGTCAAACGCCGCCTGCGCCGTCGCCAGGAAATGGTTAACGCTCTTACACTTCTCGTCACAAAGAATCAGATACATATAGATACAATAACTTGGCTTAATCAAACGGGAGCTTGAATGTCTGAACCCACAGCTGGCGCCATCGAATCCGACACGCCGCTTTTTGATGTAGTCATCAATGTGCCTCCTGGGGCGAGTCTCGAGGAAATTGAGCGCCTGGCGCGTGATGTGGCGGGTATTGCTGAAGACAAGGTTGATCGCCTCATTCAAGTGTTGCGCAGTTCGCCGCAAGCCAAAATAGGCGCGGGCGTGACGCGCGAAAAAGCGGATGTGGCGCGAGAGCAATTCAGCAAAGCCGGGCTGCTGGTCACCATCACGCCGCTGCTGACGATCCAGACCGCGATGGCGGGCAGCTACGACGGTACTTACTCTTGCCCGGCCTGCCAGAAACGGGTGGTCCTTCCAGAAAATCGCCAGTGCCCGGCTTGCGGCATTTTCGTGGACAAGGTCACCGACGAGTTTCTTCTCCGGCGCAAGATGATGGAGCAGGAGCGCGGAAAAATCGAATATCAGCAGGCCAAGTCGGCCAAGGACAGCGACAAGCGGGCGCGCGAGATGATGGAGGCAGCGATGCGCGCCCAAGTTCGCGAGGAGCTGGAAAAAGAATACGGCATCAAGGAAAAAAAAGGCTTGTCGGGCATGGTGAAAGCGGTCGGTGTGCTGGCTTTGCTGGTGGTTGCTTTTGTCGGCGGTAAAGGTTTGTCGCCAGATGGCCTTCCCTGGGGCAAATCGGCAAGCAGCAAGGACAACGGTCAACCCAAGGTCATGAGCGCCGAAAGCCTTGAAAAGACCGCGCAGGCGGCCGGCGCTGATGCGGACAGCGCAACAGGCACCTCGTCCGGTGCTGCTGCTGGCGCAACGGCGGATCCGGACCTCGACGATCCCTTGATTCAAGCCGCCGCCGGGAAACAGACCGGGGGCAAGCAGCTGACGCTTGAACAAGCCTTGGCAGCCTCGAAGACGCTGGCAAAATCAGTGGGCAACACCACGGCCGACCGGGC
>JAZKIE010000165.1:14751-16046 GCA_040385025.1 Pseudomonadota bacterium
TGGCAGCCTCGAAGACGCTGGCAAAATCAGTGGGCAACACCACGGCCGACCGGGCAATGGCTGGCGGCGCTGTGGGCGGCAAGGCTGGCAGCCCTGCCAGTCAGGCTGCCAACGATGCCATTGACAACGCCATCGACAACCCGGCCGGCTCGGTTGACGTTGCTGGCAGGTCGACTGCGGGCTCTGCCGGACCAGCTGGTCCGGCCGGGGGAGGCAACACGGCGCCAAATGGCATCTCATTTTCCGGTGGCGGTTCGGCCTCTGGTTCCGCCGGCAGTACTGCTGTTGCAGGTGCAGGTGCAGGTGCAGGTGCGGGTGCAGGAGGAGGCGGCGGTGTCGCGGTGCCCAAACAGACCAAGCAGGTCTTGACGGCCGAGTTTGCCAAGGTGCTGGCCGAAATCGGCCAGTCGGCGCGCGCCAGGGAAGTTCTGAAGGGGGCGCTGGCCGCCAGCAATGCGGCGTCGGAGCCAGAAGGTGCTGCCGCCCTCAGGAACGCAGACATCAAAGCCCGTGCATGGGCTATCCAGCGGCGTGAAATTGGCCCGGCACGTGTGGTCAGTGATGAGCTGAAAGCCAAAATCATGGCGCTGGACAATGCCGCCGAGCGCACGCAACTTTTGGGCAGCGTTGCCGCCATTTTGAGCCAGAGCGGGCAGATAGCGCCCGCCATACCCAGAGACTTTCTTTCGCTGGCAGCTGATGCGCTGAAATCCGTGACAGGTCCGGGCCAGCCCAACGCGGCCCTGGGTGATCTGGCAGTTTCCATGGCTGAAGTTTTTGCCAATGAAGCAAGTGCACGTATCAAGGCCGGCATGTGGTCGAAAGCCCAGGCCAGTGCGGCTCAAATCGAGGGTTTGATCAAACAGGCACCTGATGCCTGGTCGCAGTTGCGCCTGTATGCCATTGACCACCAGATCAAGCAGCAGATGGGGCAGAGCGACAAGGCCAGACAAAGCCTGGATGCGGCGCTGGCGGAGGTGGGGAAAAACGGCAATCTGTTACAACGCGCCACTTGGTTGCGCAGTGTTGCCCAGCTTTCGGACAACGCTGCGGATGAGCAGCTACAGGCTCTGGCCACCAGCCTGCAAGCGCAGCTCGAACCGCAATCCGGCGCCGACAAGGCGCGCGCGTTGACCCAACTGGCCCTGCTTTACGCCGCCGGGGGCTTGCCTTCCAAAGCCGATCAGTCACGCCGCATGGCGCAGTCCACTGCCGCTTTGAGCCCTGCGGACAGCACCGCGATCAACACCGACCTGATCGTGCGCAGCGATCTGGCCATGGCCAAGGTGCTGCAG
>JAZKIE010000165.1:16146-21905 GCA_040385025.1 Pseudomonadota bacterium
CTAGTGCAGGTCTGGCGCCTGCAGGACAAGGGCAAACAGCTCATTGCGGAAGTGGATGCCCAGACGCGCAAACGCGCGATTGCGGTAAGTCCGGACAGTCGGCAAGGCCAGACCCAGGTCCGCCGCCACACCTTCCTGTGTCATGCCTTGCAGCAGGCGCGCGCAAACGTCGAGCTCGCGAGCCGTGAGCCCGCCATTGAGCCGTTTCAGCCGCTGCGCCAGGACCTGCAGCGAGCCTGAAGATCCATCAGATTTTGACGCCGGCGCCAGCGCCAGGTGTTTCTGGGTCAGCGCCAGCAGCGCCGGCGCCAGGCCTTCCAGCGCCGCGACCTGCCCGTCGCTGAAGGCGCGCTGATGCACATGCCGGTAGAAATTGATCGCGAACACCGTGTCATCGGCCTGCTGGCGCACGATGGATAAGCGCTCGGCCACACCGTGCGCCTCGTACACGCGTGCCCGGTGTTCTGCCGCCACTTCCTGCGCGCTGATGTGGCACAGCAGCGTCGACTCCCGCGCTGGGCCGGCCTGCTCGCGCACCAGCGAGCGGTCGTTGCGGTAGGGACCGGACAGGTAGGCGCGCCAGCAGTCGCGCGTGGTGTCGGGAATGCCGTGGCTGGCCGACATGAAAATCGCCGGCTCGCAATGCGGGCCGGTGCGGTAGACCGACCAGGAACCGGCCGGAAACACCGGATACAACCCGTCCAGCAGTTCCTTGTCGAAATTCGGCAGGCCAAGCCGCGTGATCATGCCGGCCAGGGCCTGGCCGGTGTCCGGCCCCGGCGCCTGCTTGAGGTTCCACTTTCTCATTGTTTTTCCTGGTGGCACGCTGGTCGCGTGCGAAGGCTGTCATCTTCGCGGATGACAGCGCGCCAGGGTCTCGGGGATTACGCTAAACGCATGAATTCACCCGCCGCGTCCCCGCTCGTCCCCCAGCTTGTCCACTTTGCCGATGTCTCGGTGCAGGTCGGCCCACCGCAGGAGGTCGGCCAGACCGTGCGCGGCCTGCGCCGGCTGATTCCCATCCTCGGCGGCGAGGCCACCGGGCCGGGCTGGACCGCCCGCGTGTTACCGGGTGGGGCGGATTTCCAGTTGCTGGTCAGCGACCGCCTCGCCGAACTCGATGCGCGTTACGTCATGGAGACCGATGGCGGCGACATGATTTACGTGCAGAACCGCGCCATCCGCTCCGGCCCGGCAGAACTGATGGCCAGACTGGTGCGCGGCGAGCCGGTCGATCCCGCGCAGATCTACTTTCGTTGCTCGCCCAGCTTTGAAACCGCGTCCCCGGCCCTGGCCTGGATCACCGAACGCATGTTTGCCGGCAGCGGCGCCCGTCATCCGGACCGCGTGGTGATGCAGTTTTACGAACTGGCCTGAACCCACCGGCTTTCCAGCCTTTCCATCTTTTCCAACAAGGAGACAACTCATGCGAACACCCCACTTTTCGAAAACCCGGCGCGCCCTCGCCATCGGCATGCTCGCCGCCGGACTGCTGCCCTGGGCAGCGGCCCAAGCGCAATCCGGCTACCCGTCCCGGCCGGTGCGCATCATCGTCGGCTTTCCGGCGGGCACCGGACCGGACATCGTGGCTCGCCTGCTGGCACAAAAGCTGTCGGAGAACTGGGGCGGCATGGGCGTGATTGTCGACAACAAGCCCGGCGCGGGCGGGCTGATCGCCGCGTCGGAGGCCGCGCGCGCGACAGCTGACGGCTACACGCTGATGCTGGGCGAGACCGGCCAGCTCAGCATCGCACCCAGCAGCTACAACAAGCTGCCCTACGATCCAGCCAAAGACTTCATCCCGGTCAGCCAGGTCGTCAGCGCGGACTTTGCATTGCTGGTGAATCCGCAGAAAGTGCCCGCCAAAAACGTCAAGGAATTTGTGGACTGGACAAAGCAGCAGAAAGGCCTGTTCATGGCCACCTTCGGCGCCGGCACACCCGGGCATTTCGGTGCTTTCATGTTCGGCGAGGCGATCGGCATCAAGCCGGAACCGGTTCACTACAAAAGCACCGGCGATGCGCTGGGCGGGCTGTTCAGCGGTGATGTGCAGGGCGTGTTTGCCAGCGTCGGGCTGTCCGCGCCGCAGGTGAAGGCCGGCAAGCTGGCTGCGCTGGGCACGACCGGCCCGGTGCGCGCCGGCCTGTTGCCCGATGTGCCCACCATCAAGGAGCAGGGTTTCAGCAGCCTCGAGTTCACTTCCTGGTTCGGCATCGTGGCACCCGCAAAAACGCCGGCCGACATCGTCGCCCGCCTGAGCGCCGACGTGCAGAAAGCGGTGCGCTCGCCCGAAGGCAAGCAGAAAATGGAAGACGCCGGATTTCGCGTCACCGGCACCACCGGGGACGAGTTTGCGCGCATCATCCGCGCCGATACCGTGACCTGGGGCAAGGCCGTCGCGGCCACCGGCTTCAAGGCCGACTGAACGCCTGCGGCGGACGGCCTCAGGTGGTTCGCTGACGCAAGGCCTCGTACAGGCAGACGCCGCTGGCCACCGATACATTGAGGCTTTCGACCGCGCCGCGCATCGGGATGCTGACCAGCTCATCGCAGGTCTTGCGCGTGAGCTGGCGCATGCCCTCACCTTCCGCGCCCAGCACCAGCGCCACCGGACCGGTCAGCTTGACGTCGTAAATGGTTTTGGGCGCATCGTCACTGGTGCCAATGCACCAGATGTTGCGCTCCTTGAGCTCACCCAAGGTGCGCGCCAGGTTGGTCACCATGAAATAGGGCATGGTTTCGGCCGCGCCGCTGGCCACCTTGGCCACCGTGGCATTGATGCCGGCTGCATGGTCCTTGGGCGCAATCACCGCATGCGCACCCGCGCCATCGGCCACGCGCAGGCAGGCACCGAGGTTGTGTGGGTCGGTCACACCGTCCAGCACCAGCAGCAAGGGCGGCTCACCGGACGCCGCTTCCAGTTGCTCCAGCAATTCATCCAGCGACTTGACCTGCGCCAGCGGATCCACACGCGCCACCACCCCCTGGTGGCCATGGCTGCCGCACATTTTGGCCAGGCGCAAGCCGTCGGACTCGATCAGCCGGATGCCAGCCTCCTTGGTCCGGTCCACAAATTGACGCATGCGTGCGTCACGGCGCGACGCGTCGAAAAACACCTCAAACACGGATTGAGGCGCGGTTTTGATACGCACACCAACGGCATGAAAGCCGAACAGGACTTTGGGAGAAGAAGACATCCGGGGATTATCACTGTTCGCCGAAAATGGGCTTTTGACCTGACAGCAGGAGGCGCCCAGATGACAGGCGGCACAGGGGGTAAGCCTAAAATAGTAACAAGACGTTTTTGTTGGAAACCCCATGGGACTGCGGCTTAAATTCAATCTGGTGCTGATCGTCGTCTTTCTGGCGGGCTTTGCAGCGGTAGGCCTTGTTTCACGGCAATTGCTCCAGGACAATGCCCGTGAAGAAGTCTTGCGCAATGCCCGCCTGATGATGGACACCGCGCTGGCGGTGCGCAGCTACACCGTGGACCAGGTCAAGCCGCACCTCGACAAGCAGCTCGGAGAAGTGTTTCTGCCGCAAACCGTGCCGGCCTACGCCGCCACCGAAACCCTGAACCATATCCAGAAAAAATACCGCGACTACGGCTACAAGGAAGCCACGCTCAACCCCACCAACCCGCGCGACCGCGCCACCGACTGGGAAGCCGACATCGTGCAGCAGTTCAGGCACAACACCGAATCCACGGAACTCGTGTCCGAGCGCAGCGGCGGCACGGGCCGCATCCTTTACATCGCCAAACCGATCCAGATCACCAATGCCGCCTGCCTGCAGTGCCACAGCGTGCCGGCTGCCGCGCCGGCCAGCATGATCAAGATCTACGGCGACGCCAACGGCTTCGGCTGGAAACACAATGAAATCATTGGCGCCCAGGTGGTGACCGTGCCGATGGAGATTCCCATCCAGAACGCCGACCGGGCCTTCAAGACCTTCATGGCCTCGCTGGCCGGCGTCTTCGGTGTGGTCTTCATCGCGCTCAACCTGATGCTGAGCTGGCTGATCGTGCGCCCGATCCGGCGCATGTCGCAAGCAGCCGACAAGGTCAGCACCGGCGACTTCGATGTTCCCGAATTTCCCGATGCCGGCCGCGATGAGGTGTCGGTGCTCGGCAACTCCTTCAACCGCATGCGCCGCAGCCTTGAAAAAGCCATGCAGATGATTGAGCGGGACGGAAACTAGTGCCCTGTCCTGCAAATACGGTGATGAAATGAAATTGTCCATTCGGCTGTCAGGCAAGGCGGGAGGAGGCGACATAGCCTTAGCTATGGCAACGACGAGCAACGCCGCATGGCGGCTGAATGGGCGATTTCATATCGCCTTTATTTGTGGGACAGGACACTAGATGGGGGCAGCATGAGCCCCGGACCCGCCCCTGGCGCCCGCCCTCCGGTGCCAGGTGTGGACGAGGCCGCCCTGCCCGCCGGGCACAAGGTGTTCGAGTACCGCATCGAAAAAACGCTGGGCGGCGGCGGCTTCGGCATCACCTACCTGGCGCGCGACATCAACCTCGAACTGCCGGTCGCGATCAAGGAGTATTTCCCGGGTGACCTGACCGTGCGCGCGGCCGACCAGACGGTGCGCGTGCGTGCGCCCGAGGGTGAACAGCAGTTCCAGTGGGGTCTGGAGCGTTTTCTTGACGAGGCGCGCGCACTGGCTTCGTTTCGCCATCCCAACATCGCACGCGTGCTGCGTTACTTCCAGGAAAACGGCACCGCCTACATCGTCATGGAGTACGAGTCGGGCGACCCGCTCAAACGCTGGCTGGCGCGTCAGCCGGCGCTGGACCTGGCCACCTTGCTCAAGGTGATTTACCCGCTGCTGGACGGCCTGGAAGCCGTCCACAAGCTGAACTTTCTGCACCGCGACATCAAGCCCGACAACATCTACATCCGTGGTGACGGAACACCGGTGCTGCTCGACTTCGGCGCGGCCCGCCGCACCACCGGCGGACGCGACCTGACCAACATCGTGAGCCCCGGTTTTGCGCCTTTCGAGCAGTACCACAGCAAGGGCAAACAGGGACCGTGGAGCGACATCTATTCGCTGGGTGCGGTGATGTACTGGATGACCACCGGGCAAAAACCGCTGGATTCCGCCGCGCGCGTGAAAGACGACAGCCTGCCGGCCGCGCTGGCCATCGGGGACGCCGCCGTTTTCAGTGTGGGCGTGCTGCGCACCATCGACTGGGCCTTGCGTCCCGACGAAAAACACCGGCCACAAAACGTGGCCGAACTGCGCGTCGCACTGGTGGCGGCTGAACACGCGGCCACCGGCTTGCTCGCGCCGGCCAGCCCGACGCCGGCTGACACCGGGCCTGGCCCCGACAGCAACGTGCTGGCCTTTGTTGCCAACGCGCAGTCGGTTCCCGGCCACAGCGCCGACAGCTTGCGCAAAAATGTTCTCGGCACGGTGATGTTCCTGGAGATGGTGGCTTATTCGCGGCACTCGATTGAACAGCAGGCGGCACTGAAAGAACGCTTCAACGAGCTTCTCAGCAAGGCCCTCAAAGGCGTGCCGCAGGCGTCCCATATCCTGATCGACACTGGCGAAGGCGTGGCCACCTGTTTTCTTGGCGACCCCGAGGAAGCGCTGCAGTCGGCGCTGTTGCTGCGTGGCCTGCTGCTGCAGAAGTACGGAAAAATGCTCTCGGTGCGCATTGGTGTGCATCTGGGGCCGGTCCGCATCGTGTTCGATGCCCACCAGCGCGCCAATGTGGTGGGCGACGGCATCAATGTGGC
>JAZKIE010000166.1:0-3895 GCA_040385025.1 Pseudomonadota bacterium
TTGCTGAAGTTGAGAATGCTCATCAGCGCGTTTTCCGCCATGTGTTCATAACGCGTGACCGCCTCTTTCGCGGCCCGCATGTCCTCAAACTGGGAGATGTCGGCGCCGGACACAAAAGCTTTTTCGCCCGCGCCGGAAAACACCACCAGCCGCACACGGTCATCGGTTTCCGCCTGGCTCAGCAGCGGCGGCACCGCCTCCCACATGTCCACCGACAGCGCGTTGTGGCGCGCCGGGTTGTTGAAACGGATGTGCAGCGTGCAAGCATCTAGCCAGGTCAACACCCGTTCGGTGGGAGATTCATAAGTCAGCTCAGGCATCAATACACTCCGGTTGATTTCATGCGCGCCAGGTCCTCGGCGCCCCAGCCGAGCTCGGCCAGAATTTCCTCCGTATGCTCGCCGCGGCGCGGGGCGGCGCGGGCGATGCTGCTGGGGGTGCGTTCAAGCTGCACCGGCTGTCCGACCAGGCGCTGCGCGCCCAGGTGCGTGGACACCACCTCCTTGACCATGGCCAGGTGCTGAATCTGGGGCTCTTCAAACACTTCCGCCATGGTATTGATGTGGCCGCAGGCGACACCGCCCGCGTTCAGGCGCTCTATCCAGTAATCCCTGTCCTGCGCCGCCAGCAGCCGGTTGATTTCGGCGTTGAGCGCGTCGCGGTTGATGGAACGGCCGCGCTTGTCCTTGTAACGCTCGTCACTGACCCATTGCGGCGCGCCCAGGATGTCGCAAAAGCGCTCCCAGATCTTGGAGCCGAAGACGGCAATGTTCATGTAGCCGTCGCGGGCCTTGTAGACGCCGGTCGGAATGCTGGTCGGGTGGAAGTTGCCGGCCTGGGTGGCGACCTCGCCGTCGATCAGCCAGCGCGAGGTCTGGAAATCCATCATGTAAACCATGGATTCCAGCAGCGAGGTGTGCAACCACTGACCTTTGCCGGAAGCCGCCCGCTCCAGCAAGGCCACCAGAATGCCCTGCGCCGCGAAAATGCCGGCGCACAGGTCAGCGATGGGAATACCCACGCGCATGGGCCCCTGTTCGACCATGCCTGTCACCGACATCAGCCCGCCCATGCCCTGGGCGATCTGGTCAAAACCGGGACGAGCGGCGAGTGGTCCGGTCTGGCCGAAACCCGAAATGCTGGCGTACACCAGGCCAGGGTTGTCCACGGCCAGGGTTTCATAGTCAATGCCGAGGCGGAACTTGACGTCCGGCCGGAAATTCTCGACCACCACATCGGCGCCGGCAATCAGGCGCTTGAGCACGCTGATGCCCTCGGGCTCTTTCAGGTTGAGCGTGATCGAACGTTTGTTGCGGTGGGTGTACTGGTAATCGGAGCCCTCCTGGCCGCCCAGGGTGTCGTCGCCGCGCATGTGTTCGGGCATCTGCACCTGGATCACGTCAGCCCCCCAGTCGGCCAGCTGGCGGCAGGCGGTGGGCCCGGCGCGGACTTGGGTCAGGTCTACCACCCGAAAGCGCGCGAGCGCGGAAGAAGCAGGCATGTGAGGCATGTGGGAATCCGGAAAAAACTCAAAAACGAAAGGGCGAGTTTCACCTTTCACGGCGTCAAGTGTCAACACTTTTTGATAAAAAGAGAACACTTTTATGGACTTCCCTCTTTTGCCAGCCCTTGTCCGCTACCATACCGACACCCTTGTCACGCGCCTGCAAAGCGCCCTACCGGCCGTCAAGCCCATGTCATCACCCAAAGAAAAGCCAGAGCAGGGACTGCCCATCTTTATTGCCGACGAGCTCAAGCACCTGATCTACACGGGGGCGCTCAAACCCGGCGAACGCCTCAACGAGGCGGCGCTGGCGCTGCGCATGGGCACCAGCCGTGGTCCCATTCGCGAGGCCATCCGCATGCTGACCGGCCTGGGCATCGTGAAAGCCGTCGTCAACCGTGGCGTGTTTGTGCGCCAGATCTCGATGCGCGAAATGCTGGAGATTTATGACCTGCGCGCCCTGGTGTTCGGCTTTGCCGCTGAACGCGCTACCGAACACATTGGCGAGGAGCACAAGCAGCAATTCGAGCACCTGCTGGGGCAAATGGATACGGCCTGCGAGGCCGAGGACGCCGACAGCTATTACGACCTGAATCTGCAGTTCCACGCCTTGGTCCTGCGCCTGTCGAACAATCAGCGCGCCCATGAGACCTATGACGACTATGTCAAGGAGCTGCACCTGTTCCGGCGGCGCTACTTCAACTCGCCGGGCAACATGCGGCGCTCCAACATCGAACACAAGTCGATTTACGAGGCCATCGTCAAGGGTGCCAAAGTCAAGGCCAGGTCCGCGGCGGAGCGCCATGTGCTGTCGGGACGCCAGCGCCTGCTGGCCAGCATCGACGACAGCAGCCCCCTGTCGGGATAATCCTTTCGCTGCGCACTGGGTAGAATGCGCAATCAGCCTGATTTTCCGGTTTGATACCGGCATGCCGGGCCCCTCCACCTGACACACAGACATGAAAACCATTACCGGCAGCATCGTTGCACTGGCCACCCCCCTGCATGAAGACGGCAGCGTTGACTACCCGACTTTGCGCAAGCTGGTGGACTGGCACATTGCCGAGGGCACGGACTGCATCGGCGTGGTGGGCACCACCGGCGAATCGCCGACCGTCAATGTGGAAGAACATTGCGAAATCATCCGCGTCTCGGTCGAGCAGGCCAAAGGCCGTGTTCCCGTGATGGCCGGTTGCGGCGCCAACTCGACCTCGGAAGCCATCGAGCTCGCCCGCTTCGCCAAAAAGGTCGGCGCCGACTGCCAGTTGCAGGTCGTGCCTTACTACAACAAGCCGACCCAGGAAGGCCAGTACCGCCATTTCACGGCGATAGCCGAAGCGGTGGAGCTGCCGATGGTGCTGTACAACGTGCCCGGCCGCACCGTGGGCGACATGCTGCACCCGACGGTGTTGCGGCTGGCGCAGGTGCCCGGCATTGTCGGCATCAAGGAAGCCACGGGCAACATCGAACGCGCGCAGTGGCTGATCAAGGAAGTGCCGGCCGGTTTTGCCGTGTACTCCGGCGACGATCCGACCGCCGTGGCACTGATGCTGTGCGGCGGCCAGGGCAACATCAGCGTGACGGCCAATGTGGCGCCGCGCCTGATGCACGAACTGTGCGTGGCGGCGATTGCCGGCGACACCCGTGCCGCAATGAAGATCCAGCTCCAGCTTCTGCCTTTGCATAAACACCTGTTTGTCGAAGCCAACCCGATCCCGGTCAAATGGGCCATGGCCCGCATGGGCCTGTGTGGCGGCACCTTGCGCCTGCCCATGACACCGCTTGAAAGCGCCAACGAAGCCACGGTTGAAAACGCACTGCGCGTTTGTGGCCTGATCTAATTTTTAAGGGAAACCAAGTGAAGAAGACATTGCCTATGCCCACCGCCTCCCGCCTGATATTCACCCCGGTGCCATGGATGGTGCTGGGTGCCGCCCTGGTCCTGTCCGGTTGCTCGTCGATCGGCGAGTCCTTGAAGGGCGACAAGGTCGATTACAAATCCGCCACCAAAGGCGCTTCGCTGGACGTGCCCCCGGATTTGACCCAGTTGTCACGGGAAACGCGTTACGTCGTGCCCGGCACGGCCGTCACCGCCAGCGGCTACCAGGTCGGTCAGACCACGCAGTCTGTGCCCACGGCGGCGACCACAGTGGGCGATGTACGGATCGAACGCGCAGGCACCCAGCGCTGGCTGGTGGTCAACCGCCCGGCCGACAAGCTGTGGGGCCCGGTGCGCGAGTTCTGGCAGGAAAGCGGTTTCCTGATGACGCTTGACCAGGAAAACCTGGGCATCATGGAAACCGACTATGCGGAAAATCGTGCCAAGCTGCCTCAGGACTTTATCAGGGCCACGCTGGGCAAGCTGCTGGACAACCTCTACTCCACCGGAGA
>JAZKIE010000167.1:0-4279 GCA_040385025.1 Pseudomonadota bacterium
TCAGGCGAGTTCTTCCTTGCGGATGCGCGTGATCGGCGACAGCACGGTGGGCAGCGCCTGCATCTGCGCCAGAGCGCCGTTCATCTTCGCTTCCACGCAATCGTGCGTCAGGATGATCAGGTCGGTCTGGGTCGCGCCCTCGCCGCCCACCTCGTCAGCTTCGCGCTGCAGCATCGCATCAATGCTGATGCCGGCTTCGGCCAGGATGCCGGTGACCTTGGCCAGCACGCCAGCCTCGTCGGCCACATTCAGGCGCAGGTAATAACTGGTGACGACTTCGCTCATGGCCAGTATCGGCATGTCGCTCATGGACTGCGGCTGGAAGGCCAGGTGCGGCACGCGCTGCGCGGCATCGGCGCCATGCAGGCGCGCAATATCGACCAGGTCGGCAATCACGGCGCTGGCCGTTGGCTCGCTGCCCGCGCCCTTGCCGTAATACAGCGTGGTGCCCACCGCGTCACCCTGCACCACCACGGCATTCATCGCGCCTTCGACATTGGCGATCAGCCGCTTGGCTGGCACCAGCGCGGGATGCACGCGCAACTCGATACCTTTGGCCGTTTGTTTGGTGATGCCCAGCAGCTTGATGCGGTAGCCGAGCTGCTCGGCGTATTTGATGTCCTGCGCGCCCAACTTGGTGATGCCTTCGACATAGGCCTTGTCGAACTGAACCGGAATGCCAAAGGCAATCGCCGACATCAAGGTGGCCTTGTGCGCGGCGTCCACACCTTCGATGTCGAAGGTCGGGTCGGCTTCGGCATAACCCAGGCGCTGCGCTTCTTTCAGCACCACGTCGAAGTCCAGGCCCTTGTCGCGCATCTCGCTGAGGATGAAGTTGGTGGTGCCGTTGATGATGCCGGCGATCCACTGGATACGGTTGGCCGTCAGGCCTTCACGCAGCGCCTTGATGATGGGAATGCCGCCGGCCACTGCCGCTTCAAACGCGACCATCACACCCTTGCGATGCGCCGCTGCAAAAATCTCGGTGCCGTGCACGGCCAGCAGCGCCTTGTTGGCGGTGACCACATGTTTGCCGGCTTCAATCGCTTCCAGCACCAGGGCTTTGGCAATGCCATAGCCGCCAATCAGCTCGATCACGATGTCGATCTCGGGGTTGGCGATGATCTTGCGCGCATCGGCCACCACTTCCACGCCGGCGCCCGCAGCGGTCTGGGCGCGCACGGTGTCGAGGTCGGCCACCATGGCGATTTCAATGCCGCGGCCGGCGCGCCGGAAAATTTCTTCCTGGTTGCGTTTCAAAACGGTGAATACCCCGCTGCCCACGGTGCCCATGCCCAGAAGGCCTACCTTGATCGGTTTCATAGTCGTCGATGTCATGTTTGTTGTTGGTCTCACTTGATCAGTTCAGCCGTCTGCGCGGCAGCAGGCTTGACCGCATTTCTGCGGCTTTCCAGGAATTTGGCGATACGGTTGATGGCCTCTCGCAGGTCTTCCTCATGCGGCAGAAACACGATGCGGAAGTGATCGGGCGCAGCCCAGTTAAACCCTGTACCCTGCACCAGCATCACCTTGGTTTCCTTGAGCAGCTCCAGGAAGAACTGCCGGTCGTCGGTGATGGGGTACACCTTGGGGTCCAGCTTGGGAAACATGTACAGCGCGGCACTCGGCTTGACACAGCTCACGCCGGGAATTGCAGTGATCAGTTCATAAGCCAGGTCGCGCTGACGGCGCAGGCGCCCGCCCTCGCCGGTCAGGTCGTTGATGCTCTGGTAGCCGCCCAGCGCGGTCTGGATCGCCCACTGGCCCGGCACGTTGGAGCACAGCTTCATGTTGGCCAGCATGTTCAGGCCCTCGATGTAGTCTTGCGCCTGCTTCTTGGGGCCGGACACCACCAGCCAGCCCGCGCGGTAGCCGCAGGAGCGGTAACTTTTGGACAAGGAGTTGAAAGTCAGCGTCAGCACATCGGTCGACAAGCTGGCAATCGCCGTGTGTTTGACACCGTCGTACAACACCTTGTCGTAGACCTCGTCGGCCAGCAGCACCAGACCGTGTTCGCGCGCGATGGCCACCATGCCCTTGAGCAACTCGTCGGAATACAGCGCGCCGGTCGGGTTGTTCGGGTTGATGACCACGATGCCCTTGGTTTTGGGCGTGATCTTGGCGCGGATGTCGGCCAGATTCGGCATCCAGCCGTTGTCCTCGTCGCACAGGTAGTGCACCGGCGTGCCGCCCGACAGGCTGGTGCTGGCGGTCCACAGCGGGTAGTCGGGCGCGGGCAGCAGCAACTCGTCGCCGTCGTCGAGCAAGGCGTTGGTGGCCATCGCAATCAGCTCGCTGGCGCCATTGCCGAGGTAAATGTCGTCGAGCACCACACCCTTGATGCCCTGCTTCTGGGTCTCGTGCATCACCGCCTTGCGCGCCGCAAAAATGCCCTTGCTGTCCGAATAACCGGCCGAGGCCGGCAGGTTGCGGATCATGTCCTGCTGGACTTCCTCGGGCGCGTCAAAGCCGAAGGCCGCGAGGTTGCCGAGGTTGAGCTTGATCAGCTTTTGCCCCTCTTCTTCCATCTGCTTGGCGGCGTCCATGATCGGGCCGCGGATGTCATACAGAACATTGGCTAATTTGGCGGATTTGTTGATCGGTTTCATGCATCTCTCAGAAAATAAGCGTGGGCCGCAGCGCCACGGGGCGCCAACAAGCCCGGCAGCAACCGGCTTGAAGCGCGGCGCGGCAGCCAGAACACAGGGCGGAATCTATAATTTGACCACATAAACCCCCGATTTTCCCGGTCTGCCGCCGCCCCATCCTCCTCCCAAACACCGCATGAAGCTGCAACCCGACCACCTTGACGCTCAATCCATTCTTGGTTACGGCCCCGGCTGGATAGGCCTGGCCAACCAAGGGGTGGCTGAAAAAATCGAGCACAGCGTCGTGATCGGTTCACGCGGAGAAAAGTTTGACTGGGCCTGCAGCCGCTTTGAGGACCTCACCGAAGAACACTTTTCCCGCCTGCTGGAGAGCCGGCCTGAACTGGTGATTTTCGGCAGCGGTACACGGCTGCGCTTCCCGCCGCCGGCATTCCTGCGCAGCCTGATGGCGGCCCGCATTGGTGTCGAAACCATGGACACCATCGCCGCCTGCCGCACCTACAACATTCTGGCCGGGGAAGGCCGCAAGGTGCTGGCAGCGCTGCTGATGGAGGTACCCGAGGGCGCCGTGAAGTGACTCGGGAGCTTTCAGAGTAAAATCTAGGGTTGCGTTTGGTGCAAAGTCCGGCTGGCTCCCCCAGTCAGGCGCAAGGCAGCCACCAGAGCCAACGGCTAATTACAACTACTTTCGTCAGGGTCCAAGCAGTATGGCAGTCGTCGTCAATAAACCACTCCCCGAATTTGAAGCCAACGCCACCAGCGGCGTCAAGGTTTCCAACCAAACCCACCTGGGCCACGTGGTTGTCCTGTATTTCTACCCGAAGGACAACACCCCTGGCTGCACCACCGAAGCCATGCAGTTCCGTGACCGCTACAAGGATTTCGTGAAAGCCGGCGCCACCGTGTTCGGCGTCTCGCGCGACAACATGAAGTCGCATGACGAGTTCAAGGCCAAGCTCGAGCTGCCCTTCGAGCTGATCGCCGACACCGAAGAAAAAATGTGCCACATGTTTGGCGTGGTCAAGAACAAGATCATGTACGGCAAAAAGGTCAAGGGCATCGAGCGCAGCACCTTTCTGGTCGGCGCCGATGGCACGCTCAAGGAAGAGTGGCGCGGCCTGAAAGTGCCGGGCCATGTGGACGACGTGCTCAAGGCCGTCAAGGCCCTGAAAAAAGCCGCTTGAAAAAGCTGTAAAAAAGCCCCGTTCCAGCCCCGCTTTGATGACACAGGAGTCGTGTATAGTGACTTCATGCTGTTGACCTTAGCGACTGCGCCCACCGAAAAAGCCGCCCTGGCCTCCAGGCGGCTTTTTCGCTTTCAGAACCCCCACTACCCAGCGAGCTTCAAGCACCATGCCCCTGCCACCCGCCCCGACAAAACGTGCCGCTCTGCTCTCCACCGAGGCTTTCGACGCCCCGGCCCGGTCGCCCTCCAAAGCTGCGCGAAAGACGGATCAGGCCGAGCCGGCCCACAAAACGCCGGCGCTTGATCTGTTCGACAGCCGTTCGACCGGCGGCGAAGCCGAACACCCCGTCGCCTACGAGGTCAAACAGACCGCCCGCCCCGGCAGCACAGGCACAGGCAGCTATCACAAAGAGAGCGCCCAGCCGGCCCGGCCGCAACCCGCCCCCAAGGCCAAGAAACCGAAACACACCGGCCCGACCAAGCT
>JAZKIE010000168.1:0-2769 GCA_040385025.1 Pseudomonadota bacterium
TCCCGCACATGCCGGCCCTGGTCAGACCACCCACAGGACAAGCATGAAGCCGACGGAGCAGAGCACGGAAAATGCGCAAAGTCTGCAAGACCGCGTTTTGACGCTGACGCAGTTGACGCAAGACCTGCAGCAACAACTGCAGCAGCAGGCAGCGCGGCTGCAGGCTTATGAGCGGGCGGCGCAGCAGCAGCCAGTGCCGCAAACCCAGCCCGCTACCGGCGACGCGGCCAGCGAGCAGCAGTTCACGAGCGCCTTCGAGAACGCCGCGATTGGCATGGCTGTGCTGGGCACCGACTCGCGCCGGCTGCGCGTGAACCGGGCATTTTGCGAGATGTTCGGTTATTCGCAGGCCGAGTTGATGGCCCCCGGCGCGCCCGATGTCACCCACCCCGACGACATGGCCGAGGACGTCCTGCAGCGCAGACGCGCGCTGGCCGGCGAGATTGACACCTACCAGCGCGAAAAGCGCTACCTGCACAAGTCGGGCCGCCTGGTGTGGGCCACCCTGACCTGCTCGCTGGTGCGCGACGCGCAGGGCCGGCCGCTGCACTTCATCTCGCAGTTGCAGGACATCACCGAGCGCAAGCTCGCCGAGCAGCTGTCGCGCGATAGCGAGGAGCGTTTTCGCGCGCTGGTCGAGTTGTCCAACGACTGGTTCTGGGAGCAGGACGAGAATTTTCGCTTTGTGCAAGTCTCTGGCGAGCGCGCCGAAAGGACGCTCGCCGGCAAAAACAGCAACAGCAGCCTGGGCAAGCTGCGCCGGGAGCTGCCCTATGTGAACATGAGCGAAAGCGTCTGGGCCGCGCATGAGGCGCAGCTTGCCAGGCGCGAGCCCTTCCGCGATTTTGAAGTCACGCGGCTCGACGCCCAAGGCGAGGTGCGCCACCTCAGCATCAGCGGCGTGCCGATTTTTGACGCCTCGGGGCGTTTCACCGGCTATCGCGGCACGGGCCGCGACAACACGGAGATTCGCCGCGCCAGCGAGCGCGTGCACGCCAGCGAGCGCCAGTTGCGCGAGATCACCGACGCGGTGCCGGCGCTGATCGCCTACGTGGATGCCGACCAGCGCTGCCGCTTCCACAACCGCGCCTACCAGGAAGCCTTCGGCCTGCGCAGCGAAGACATCCTGGGCAAAAGCATGCGCGAGCTGATGGAGCCCGCGTTTTACGAGGCGCTGCGCCCCAAGGTCGAAGAGGTGCTGGCCGGCTACCCGGTGGTGTACGAGCGCAAGCAACGCTCGATCAGCGGCGATGTCCGGGACTACGTGGTCAATTATTTCCCGCGCTACGGCGAGGACGCGGACGAGGGCAAGGTCATCGGCTTTTATTCGCTGGCCACCGACATCACCGAGCTCAAGCGCATCGACCGGCTGAAAAGCGAATTTGTCTCTACCGTGAGCCATGAGTTGCGCACGCCGCTGACCTCCATACGCGGCTCGCTGGGCTTGGTCTCCGGCGGCATCGCCGGCCAGCTGCCCGACGCCGCGATGAAACTCATAGGCATCGCCAAAAACAACTGCGAGCGCCTGATCCGGCTCATCAACGATATCCTGGACATCGAAAAAATCGAGTCCGGCAAGATGCGCCTGGACCTGCAGCCGATGGCACTGATGCCACTGCTGACCCAGGCGATTGCCGCCAACGAAGGTTACGGCCTGGCCAGCCAGGTCAGCCTGACCCTGCTGTGTGATGAGCCCGGCCTGCAAGTCCGGGTCGAGGCCGACCGGCTCACGCAGGTGCTGACCAACCTGCTGTCCAATGCGCTGAAGTTTTCACCGCCAGGCGGCAACGTGGAGGTGCAGGTAACGCGAGCCGGGCTGGGCGTGCGGATCGAGGTGCGCGACCACGGCCCCGGCATCCCCGAAGAGTTTCGCACCCGCATCTTCCAGAAGTTCTCGCAGGCGGACTCGTCCGACACCCGCCAGAAAGGCGGCACCGGGCTGGGCCTGAACATCTCGCGCGCCCTGGTTGAGCGCATGGGCGGCAGCATCGGTTTTCAAAGCCGGGTCGGCGAAGGCACGACATTTTTCTTCGAGCTGCCGCTGTGGCACGGCGCGCCCGACGCACCGCCGCTGGCGCCCCGATCGCGCATCCTGGTGTGTGAGAACGACGTCGATGTGGCCAGGCTGATAGGCATCATGCTGGTCAAGGCCGGCTATCACGCTGACCTGGCGCACAGCGCGGAGCAAGCCTCGGCGCTGCTGGCCACGGGCAACTACGATGCGATGACCCTGGACCTGCGCCTGCCCGGCCAGACCGGCGGCGCCTTTCTCAACGGCCTGCGCGAGAACGAAGCCACGCGCGCGCTGCCCGTCATCGTGATCTCCACGCTGGCCGCCGACGGGCAGCTTCAGCTTGACCACAAACCCTCGGCGGTGTCGGACTGGCTGACCAAGCCGATTGACGAGGGGCAACTTGTCTCAGCCATGCAGCGCGCGGTGGCCGCACTGAACGGGCGCAAGCCGCGCATTCTGCATGTGGAAGACGATGTGGATATCCAGCACATCGCCGCCGCCATCGCGGCAGATTTCGCGAGCTTTGAATTTGCCTGCAACCTGACGGAGGCACGCGAGCGGCTGCGCAACCAACCCTTTGACCTGGTGCTGCTGGACCTGGGGCTGGGCAGCGAATCCGGCTGGGACCTGGTGGAGCTGATCGACAGCCTGCAGCCCCGCCCGGCGCTGGTGGTGTTTTCTGCCAGTGAAGTGTTGCCTGACGCCGGCACCCGTCCCGATGCGGTGCTGGTCAAGGCCTCGACCTCCAATGCCGA
>JAZKIE010000169.1:0-3076 GCA_040385025.1 Pseudomonadota bacterium
TACAGCGTGTGCGGCGCCTTCTGGCCGCGCCGCGTGATGTCGTCGCGCACCTTGGACAGCTCGGTCACCAGCTTGATGCGCTGCGCCTCGCCGCCCGACAGCGTCGGTGACGGCTGGCCCAGCGTCAGGTAGCCCAGGCCCACGTCCTTGAGCAACTGCAGCGGGTGCGCAATATTGGGCATGGACGCGAAGAACCCGACGGCTTCATCCACCTCCATGGTCAGCACGTCGCCGATGTTTTTGCCGCGCCAGGTCACGGCCTGGGTCTCGGGGTTGAAACGCGCGCCGTGGCAGGTTTCGCACAACACTTTCACGTCGGGCAAAAAGCTCATGCCAATGGTGCGCACACCGGCGCCTTCGCAGGTCGGGCAGCGGCCTTCGCCGGTGTTGAAGCTGAAGCGCCCGGCGCCATAGCCTCGCGCCTTGGCCTCCAGCGTGTCGGCAAACAGCTTGCGCACCGTGTCCCAAAAACCGATGTAGGTGGCCGGGCAGGAACGCGGCGTCTTCCCAATAGGTGTCTGGTCCACCTCCAGCACGCGGTCCACCGCCGCATACCCTTCGATCGCCTCGCAGCCGGTCCAGGCCGGCGTCTTGCCTTTGTCGTCGGCCTCACGGCCGGCCTTGGTCGAGCGCAACATGACGCCGGCATGCACATTGGTCAGCAGCACATCGCGCGCGAGGGTGGATTTGCCGGAGCCCGAGACGCCCGTCACTGCCACCAGCCGGTACAGCGGCACGCTGACCGAGACCTTCTTGAGGTTGTGCAGATCGGCGTTCACCACCTTCAGCCAGGAGGTGAAGGGCCCGGCTGCCACCGGCGCGGCGTTGTGCAGCGCGCTGGCGCTGGCGGCCGCCGCTTTCAGGGCTGCAGCCTTGAGGGCTGCCGCCTTTTGCTTGCTGACCGGTTTTGCAGCCACATCGGTGACCGCCTGCGCGACAGCCGGCGCGAGGCCGGTGCGCGTCTCGCGGCGCAACTGCAAAGGATGAATCAGCGGGTTGGCCAAGTATCGCCCGGTCAGTGAATCAGGCAAGGTAGCCAGATGCGCTGCCGTACCCTGGCCCACCAGCTGCCCGCCACGTTTGCCGGCGCCAGGGCCAATGTCAATGATGTTGTCGGCGCGGCGTATCGTGTCCTCATCGTGTTCCACCACCACCAGGGTGTTGCCGCGTTCACTGAGTTTTCCCAGTGCACGCAGCAAAATCTGGTTGTCGCGCGGATGCAGACCGATGGTCGGCTCGTCCAGCACATAACAGACGCCCTGCAGGTTGGAGCCGAGCTGCGCGGCGAGACGGATGCGCTGCGCCTCGCCGCCCGACAAGGTGGGCGCGCCGCGGTCCAGCGTCAGGTAGCCCAGGCCCACGTCTTCGAGAAATTCGAGCCGGCTCTTGATCTCGGGGATCAGGTCGCGGGCGATGCCGGCTTCGCGTCCGGACAGCGACAGCTTCCCGACCCAGGCGCGCACATCGGTCACCGACAGTGCAGCAATGTCGGCAATACCCACGCCAGCGAATTTCACCGCACGGGCCTGGGCGTTCAGGCGCGTGCCCTGGCAACCGGGACATGCCGCGTCCAGCACTTCATCAACATCCGCTTCAACAAAACTCTGTTCACGTCCCTTGTTCTCGTCGTCACGCACCGAGTCGTCGAACACCTTGCGCTGCTCTTTGGTCAGCTTGACACCGGTGCCGACGCAGTCCGGGCACCAGCCGTGTTTGCTGTTGTAGCTGAACAGGCGCGGATCGAGTTCGGGGTAGGACGTGGCGCACACCGGACAGGCGCGCTGCGTGGAAGACGCCTGCAACTTGCCAAGCTGCCTGGTCGATGTGCCGGCCATCATCGCGCCACGCAAACCGGTCAGTGGTGCGAGCACATGCACGACACCTTTGCCGTGTTGCAACGCGGTGGCCAGCGCCTGGCGCAACACGGCTTCGTTGTCGGGGGTCACATGGATGTCGGCAATCGGCAACTCGACCGTGTGTTCCTTGAAACGGTCGATGCGGGGGAAACCGGTGGTCGGCAAAAACTCGCCGTCAATGCGCAAATGGGTGTAGCCGCGCGGCCGCGCCCAGTCGGCCAGCTCGGTGTAGACACCCTTGCGGTTGATCACCAGCGGTGCCAGCAGGCCAATGTGCTGGCCGCGGTAATTTTTCAGCAACTGGGCTGCGATGCTTTCCGGGCTTTGCGGCATGACGGCCGCGCCGTCTTTGGTGCAGTGCTGGATACCCAGCTTCACATACAGCAGGCGCAGGAAATGCCAGACCTCGGTCGTGGTGCCCACGGTGGACTTGCGCCCGCCGCGCGACAGGCGCTGCTCGATGGCTACGGTCGGCGGGATGCCGTAGACCGCATCAACCTCGGGCCGGCCCGCCGGCTGCACGATGCTGCGCGCATAGGCGTTCAGCGACTCCAGATAACGCCGCTGGCCTTCGTTGAACAGGATGTCGAAGGCCAGCGTGGACTTGCCGGAACCCGACACACCAGTCACCACATTGAACTTGCCGCGCGGAATGTTGACCGACAGGCTTTTGAGGTTGTGCTCCTTGGCGTTGACGATCTGGATCAGGTTGGAGAAGGCCGGCCTGGTGGTCCATGCCTTGGCGCGCGCCTCTTCCACGCCGTACACCTTGCCCATGGCCTGCTCATACTCGCGCAGCGCCAGCGCAGTGTGCGAGGTCGGGTGTTCACGCAAGGCCTCCGGCGTGCCCTGGGCCACCAGCAGGCCGCCGGCTTCGCCGCCTTCGGGGCCGAGGTCAATCAGCCAGTCGGCCGAACGGATCACGTCGAGGTTGTGCTCGATGATGATCAGCGAGTGGCCGACATCCAGCAACTTGCGCAGCGCGCGCATCAGCTTGGCGATGTCGTCGAAGTGCAGGCCGGTGGTTGGCTCGTCGAACAGGAACAGCGTGCCGCGGTTGATGTTTTTGAGTGCCAGCGGCTGACGGCTGACGCTGGCGGTTTTCGATGCGCCAGCCAGGAAACCGGCCAGCTTGAGGCGCTGCGCCTCCCCGCCCGACAAGGTCGGCACCGGCTGGCCCAGCTTCACATACTCCAGCCCCACATCGACGATGGGCTGCA
>JAZKIE010000170.1:0-3719 GCA_040385025.1 Pseudomonadota bacterium
ACATTGGATATGGGCTAGCGGCCTAAATCATCCCAAGGCTAGGCTTTGGGCGCCTTCACCGCCCGCTGCCAGTTCGCCAGGCTCACCTGCTTGCCGCGTGCCACGCTGAGCGTGCCGGGTGGTGTGCTTTTGGTGATGGTCGAACCGGCGCCCACCGTGCCGCCCGCGCCTATGGTGACTGGCGCCACCAGCACGCAGTTGCTGCCGATGTGCACATCGGCCTCGATCACTGTGCGGTGCTTGTTGGCGCCATCGTAGTTGGCGGTGATGCTGCCGGCGCCGTAGTTGACACGTTCACCCAGGGTGGCATCACCGACATAGGCCAGGTGGTTGGCCTTGGCGCCTTTGGCCAGGCTGGCGTTCTTGACTTCGACAAAGTTGCCGATGTGCACTTCGGCGCCGAGTTGCGCGCCGGGCCGCAGCCTGGCAAACGGGCCGACCAGCGCGCCTTCACCGACCTGCACGCCGAGCTTTTCGCCGTCGATGTGGGTGAAGGGATGGATCACCGCGCCCGCCGCGATGGTCGCGTTGGCAATCATGCAGTTCGCGCCTATGCGCACACCTGCGCCCAGCGTTACCGCACCATCGAACACACAGTTGACGTCGATCTCCACGTCCTGCGCGCAGTCCAGGCTGCCGCGCACATCGAGCCGGGCCGGGTCGGCCAGGCGCACGCCCTGCTCCATCAGCGCCGTGGCGATGCGCAACTGGTAGACCCGCTCAAGCTCGGCCAACTGCACCGGGCTGTTGACGCCGGCCACTTGCGCAGCGTCGGTGATCTGGTGCGCCACCACGGCCACGCCGTCGGCCACCGCGAACTTCACGATGTCGGTCAGGTAGTACTCGTTCTGGGCATTTTTGTTGTCGAGGCGGGCCAGCCAGCCGCGCAGCAAGCCGGTCGGCACGGCCATGATGCCGCTGTAGATTTCATGGATGCTGCGCTCGGCCTCGCTGGCGTCCTTGTGTTCGACGATGGCGCGTACCTGGGCCGAAGCCTCCTTGCCGGCACGCACGATGCGGCCATAACCCGTGGGGTCGGCCATGCTCAGTGTCAGCAGTGCCAGCCGCTGGCCGTCGCATTGCGCCAGCAGGGCTTGCAGGGTGCTGGCCTGGGTCAACGGTACGTCGCCGGACAGCACCAGCGTGATGCCGCCGTCATCCAGCAGCGGGACGGCCTGCTGCACCGCATGGCCGGTGCCGAGTTGGGGCTCCTGCCGCGCAAAAGCCAGTTGCAGGCCGCCGGGCGGCGCTGTGGTGAGGGCGGCCTCGACTTCGGCGGCGCCGTGGCCGGTGATCACCACCGCCCGCCGTGCCGATAACCGCGCTGCACAGTCAATCACATGCGTCAGCAGCGCACGACCGCCCAAACGGTGTAACACTTTGGGCAGCCGGCTTTTCATCCGGGTGCCTTTGCCCGCTGCCATGATGACGACATCAACTGGAGTTGCCATGAAATTTCCTGTGCCTTGTGTGTGGGGCGCGCGTACAGCGCAATCGGGAGCTTTGCTGCGGATTATCGGTCTTGCCGGGGGGCTGGCACTGGCCGGCCTGCTGGGTGCCTGCAGCGCGGTAAAAATCGCCTACAACCAGGCGCCCGAGCTGGCTTACCTGCAGCTCGATGGGTATTTTGATTTCAGCGATACGCAGACCAGCCGGGTCAAAGAGGAACTGGTGAAAGTCCAGCGCTGGCACCGCAGCACCCAGTTGCCGCTCTACGGTGACTTCCTGAAGAAATGGCAAGCGCTGCTGCCTGGCGACCTGGACGAGGCGCAGGTGTGCAGCGCCACCGACGATCTGCGCAGCAGCCTGCTGGCGATTTCGAACCGGGCCGAGCCGATTGTTGCTGAACTGGCAGGAACCCTGGCACCCGGGCAATTGAAGTTTCTCCAGCGTAAATTTTCAAAACTGAACCGCGAGTACCAGAGCGACTTCCTGGAAGGCACACCGGCGTCACGCATCGACAAACGTGTCAAGAAAGCCGCAGGCCGCGCCGAAATGTTGTATGGCTCTCTGGATGAAAAGCAGTTGGCGGTTTTGCGCCGACAAATAGGGCAGTCGGTGTTCGATCCCAACATGTCCCTGGCCGAGCACCAACGCCGCCAGCAGGATGCGCTGCAAACCCTGGCGCCGCTGGCCGGCGGCGCTGCCACCGCGGCGCAGGCCAAATCAGCGATCAGGGGCTACTTTGAGCGGTCCTTGAATTCACCGAATCCGGCCTATCGCAGCTACCAGGAAAAGCTCACGCGCGACAACTGCAAAACATTGGCCCTGCTGCATAACAGCACAAGCGTGGCGCAACGCGCCAGGGCGGTCCAGACGCTGGCGGACTATGCCCTGGACTTCAGGACGCTGGCGGCGCAGGATTTTTAACGCGGCTGCTGTCGCCGCTGTACTGCCAGCCCGGGTTCAAGGCCTGGCCCAGTTGCCCGCCGCTTGACGGCTGCGGCTGGAATTCACCCGAACCGCTGCTTTGTTGCTGCTGCTGGTTGACCGGGCGTTGGGGTTGCTGCTGAAGCGGACTGGATCGGAAAAGAATTCTGCTGTTCATCATCACGGCTTTCTGCACATCAATCGCGTCGGGGACGCGGAGCGATCAGCTTAGAAAACCAGCAGGGCTGGCACTGTCGTCTGGCACAGCGCAGCGATGTCAGCGCAGACCTACAACAAAGGTACTTTGCGCAGCGGCAGGTCGTAGTAGTCCGCCAGGCGGTGCAGTGCTTTGGGGTTGAGCAGGCGCAGGCGTCCGTCCCGCAACTCGTGCAGCCCGAGCTGTCTCAGGCGCCGCAAGGTCTTGTTGGTGTGCACCAGGGACAGGCCCAGCGCGTCGGCGATGTGTTGCTGGTTGATCGGAAATTCAATCGACCCATCCGTCGCCAGCCCCAGCCACTCGACACGCCGGTACAGGTGGATCAGCAGCATGGCTACCCTTTCGGTGGCGTTGCGCCGGCCGGTGGTCAGCAGGTTTTCGTCGACCATGCCTTCCTCGCGTGCAGACAGCCAGGTCACGTCGTAGCCCAGGCTGGGAAATTGCCGGAACAGGTCCCACAAACCGTCGCGCGGAAACACACACAGGGTCGCGTCGGTCAGGGCTTCCACACCGTGGCTGGCGCCGTCGGCAAACTCCTGCTGCAGGCCGATGAAGTCACCGGGGAGCAGGAAATTGAGGATCTGCCGTCGCCCGTCGCTGAGGGTTTTGTAGCGAAAGGCCCAACCGGCGTAAAGCGTGAACAGTTTGCCGTTGGGGTTCTGCTCCGAAATGATGGAGGTACCGGCCGCTGCGAACCCTGAGCCACTGCGAAAGTCCTGAATGAAAGCCAGCTCCTGCGGCGTCACCGGCTTGAAGGCGTCGAGGGCGCGCAAGCGGCAGTCCTTGCAGTGCCGCGGGCAGGCACTGGTGTTGGAGAGCGGGGTGATGATCACCAGGAATTCTAGTGCCGAATTAATGCAGCCAGCGTCTGTGTCATTTGACATTGTTGCGGACCAACCCGCTGGCTACATTACACGCCACCTATGGAAAAAGCCTTGCCATTACACGAGGTGCTCTATGTCAGCACCCTGTCTCCCGACTCCCCCGTAAAGGTTGTTTCCCAAATCGCAGTGAAAGCCCGGATCGCCAACGAAGCGGCCGGTGTCACTGGCCTGCTGGTCTTCGACGGCATGCGTTTTTGCCAGCAGATCGAGGGCCCGCGCAAGCAGGTGCTTGCGCTGATCGAGCGCAT
>JAZKIE010000171.1:0-7010 GCA_040385025.1 Pseudomonadota bacterium
GAAATCGTCACCGAGCCCGACATGCGCTCCTCGGCGGAAGCCGTGGCCTATGCCAAAGAGCTGCACAAAATCGTGACCTGGATAGGCATTTGCGACGGCAACATGCAGGAAGGCAGCTTCCGCTGCGACGCCAACGTCTCGGTGCGAAAGCCCGGCGCCGAGCTGGGCACGCGCCGCGAAATCAAAAACCTGAACAGCTTCAAGTTCATGCAGCAGGCGATTGACTACGAGGTGCACTGGCAGATCGAGCAGATCGAAGATGGCAAGGCGATCGAGCAGGCCACCGTGCTGTTCGACCCGGACACCGGCGAGACACGCGCCATGCGCACCAAGGAAGACGCGGCAGACTACCGTTACTTCCCGGATCCGGATTTGCCGCCGCTGGTGATTTCGCGCGAGTGGGTGGAGAAGACGCGTTCAGAGATGACCGAGTTGCCGCGCGTCATGGCCGTGCGATTTGTGGCGGACTACGGTCTGCCCGAGTACGACGCTGGCCAGCTCACGCAGAGCAAGGCCGTGGCGGCGTATTTTGAAGCCGTCGCCGCCGGCAGCAAGCAGCCCAAGCTCGCCAGCAACTGGGTGATGGGCGAGTTGTCTCGCCGCCTGAACAGCGAAGAAAAAGTGATCGAATCGTCTGCCGTGAGCACCGCGCAACTGGCGAGCCTGGTAGGCCGCATCGGCGACGGTACGATCTCCAACAATGCCGCCAAACAGGTTTTTGACGCGCTGTGGACCGGCGAGGGCACGGACGTGGACGCCCTCATCGAAGCCAAAGGCCTCAAACAAATGAGCGACACCGGCGAGCTCGAGAAAATCATCGACGCGGTGCTGGCCGCCAACGCGAAAAACGTCGAGGAAGTCCGCGCCGGCAACACCAAGGCCATGAATGCGCTGGTGGGTCAGGCCATGAAAGCCACCAAAGGCAAGGCCAACCCGGCGCAGGTCAATGAATTGCTGAAGAAAAAACTGGGCTAGCGCCAGTCGAATTTGCTACAAAAAAGATAGCGGCTTGCGCCCATTCCGCTTGGGCCAGAGCCATTTTTTGCAGTAACCCTATTTTTTGACGGCCACCGGCGCAGGCGCGGGCTTGCCCGGCACAACAGCACCGGACGTCGCCCACAGCTGTTTGAGTTTGACCAACTCGTCGTCGAAGCGCATGTTCACCCGTTTTTTCTCGGCGTCCTGCTCAACGATGAAGCGTTTTTGCATGGCCACGCTGCTGTCGTTTTCTTCCAGCCGGCGCTTCAGCGAGGCCGGCGCCCGGCCTGGGGTGTCTTTGTAAAACTCCAAATCGGCGTTGATGGCCTTGCGCTGCTCGGCCAGCTCCTGCGAGCGTTTGTTCGAAGCCTTGATGACTTCGCCAACCTGGCTCAGCGCTTCGGCGCGCTCTTTGTCATGCAACTCACGCGTGGGATAACGCAGCAACAGGGCGCGGTCACGGCGTTTATCTTCATCCTCGCGGGCCCGCGCCTCGGCAGCAACCTTCTCTTTTTCTTCCAGCGCGGCGCGTTCTGGTGGGGTCAGTTGGGGAGGCACCACGCGCCGGACCGTGCCTGAGGGGTTGATTTCGCGCTGAACCCGATCCATACATTCAGCAATCGGGCGGTCCGAGGTGATCTTGCGGCCGCTGCCGTCAACGCAGGTGTAAATGCCTTGCAGACTGGGCGCGCTGGTTTGTGCGGCGGCAATTTCGGCGAGGCAGACGGCCAGCAGGGCGAGGCCCGCCTGGCTCACGGTATACAACTGCAGGGGCATGTGCATGATTCCTCAATCAACGCCGTAGCGCTGCCGGTAGTCCAGCACGCGCTGGTAATGGGTCTGAAGCGAGTCGCCGCTGTTTGGTTCCGTACCAACAACAGGCGCCTTGCCCGCTTCAGCCAGATATTGCAGCAAGTCGGTCAGGCGGGCAATCGCGAAAACGTGAAGGCCCAGCTCACGGGTGACAAACTGTACGGCGCTGTGTGCCACGTCCTGGCCGTTTTCGACAGCCTTTTCCTGCCGGTCCAGCGCAATCGCCACCGCATGCGGCGTGGCGCCCGCTGCGCGGATGATGGCAATCGACTCACGTGTCGCGGTGCCGGCCGAAATCACGTCGTCAATGATCAACACCCGGCCCTTGACGGGTGCGCCGACCAGCGTGCCGCCCTCGCCGTGGTCCTTGGCTTCCTTGCGGTTGTAGGCAAACGGCACATTGCGGCCCAGGCGGGCCAGCTCCACGGCCACGGCCGCGACCAGCGGAATGCCCTTGTAGGCCGGGCCGAAAATCATGTCGAACTGCAGGCCACGGGTTTTCTCTTCCAGCAGCAGGCCGCGCGCATAAAATTGCGCCAGGCGGCCGAGCTTGGCGCCGTCGTCAAACAGGCCCGCATTGAAAAAGTAGGGGCTCATGCGCCCGGCCTTGGTCTTGAACTCGCCGAAGCGCAGCACGCCGGAAGCAATGGCAAACTGCACGAATTCCTGCGCCAGTACGCGGCCTTCGTCGTTTTGCATGTCGCCCTGTGGGTGATGCTTGCCGGCCTGCCCTGGCGTTCCCGTTGTTATGCTCATTGGAGTCCCATGTTTAAGTTGACCAGCCTGAACCTCAACGGCATCCGTTCCGCCGCCACCAAAGGCATGCCCGAATGGGTGGCCCAGACCCAGCCGGATTGTATTTGCATGCAGGAGCTCAAGGCCCAGGCGGCTGACGTGGCCGGGCGCTTCGAGGAGATCGCCGGCCTCAAGGGGCACTTTCACTTCGCCGAGAAAAAAGGCTATTCCGGCGTCGCGGTGTACAGCCGGCATGAACCCAGCGACGTGATCACCGGCTATGGCTCGCATGAATTCGACGCCGAAGGCCGTTACGTCGAGTTGCGTTTTGACCGCCCCGGCCGCAAGCAGGCGCCCAAGCTGTCCATCATCAGTTGTTACTTCCCGAGCGGCTCCTCGGGCGAGGAACGCCAGGCCGCCAAATTTCGCTTCCTCGCCGAGTTTTACCCCTACCTGGCCAAGCTGAAGGAAACCCGCGACTTCGTGCTCTGCGGCGACATCAACATCGCGCACCAGGAGATTGACCTGAAAAACTTCAAGGGCAACAAGAAGAACAGCGGCTTTTTGCCCGAAGAGCGTGCCTGGATGACGCAGTTGTTGGCCCCCACGCTCCCCGCTTCGCGTGGTTCGCTGCCCCCCGAGGGGGCTGCGCTTGCTCGGGGCGGCCCTTCGCTGCACGCGGCTGCTCTCGCGGCAGAAGAGGCCGTGGAAGAACTCACGGACGGCACCGGCCAGCCCACGACAAAGGCCACACGCGGTGGCGGCATGGTCGATGTCTACCGCAAGCTGCAACCGACCACCACCGACGCGGCCTACACCTGGTGGAGCAACCGCGGCCAGGCCTACGCGAAAAACGTCGGCTGGCGGCTGGACTACCACCTGGCGACACCTGCGCTGGCGGCCCTGGCCAAAAGCGAAACCATCTACAAGGCGCAACGCTTCTCCGACCATGCGCCCATCACGGTGGATTACGAGCTGACGCTTTGAGCCGCATGGTCGGCGGGGTTTTCATTTGCTATTAAAAATATAGCTGCCTGCGCAAGCTGGTCAAGGGCCGGCCGCCTATTTGATACAGAAAGTCAGGGTGCCTGCGCTGCGCGCGCCTGCGCGCCCGACTGACGCCCCGACAAAACACCACCGGCGGCCAGCGTCGCCAACATCCCTGGCACGCCCCTTGCATCTCATCTTGTACACAAGTATGGATGCTTTAAATTGGTGCGCTCTTTCATGAATCTTGATCCCGCCACACGCAAGCCGGCCTGGGCGGATGAGGCCTGGATCCACAAACCGGTGCAAGCTGTTCTGCCGGCTGCCGATGAGGTGGGGACGGGCCCGCTCACGGGCCTGCGTTTTGCCGTCAAGGACAACATCGACGCGGCCGGCCTGCCGACCACGGCGGCCTGCCCGGCCTTTGCCTACACGCCACCGGTCAACGCCGCGGTTGTGCAAAAACTGCGCGATGCTGGTGCGTCGCTGGCCGGTAAAACCAACCTCGACCAGTTTGCCTGCGGCCTGAACGGCACGCGCTCGCCGTTTGGCGCGGTGCCCAATGCGCTCAATCCGCTGTATGTATCGGGAGGCTCCAGTTCCGGCTCGGCCTATGTGGTGGCCACCGGCCAGGTGGACTTTGCACTGGGTACCGACACCGCCGGTTCTGGCCGCGTGCCAGCCGGCCTGAACAACATCGTCGGCCTGAAGCCCTCGCGCGGCCTGATCAGCACCCGCGGCGTGGTGCCGGCGGCGCAGAGTGTGGACTGTGTGTCCATCTTTGCGCGCACCGTCGCCACTGCCGTGCGTGTGCTTGAAAGTGCCATGGGCCCCGACCCGCTGGATGCGTATTCGCGCAAACTGGTGCTGGCCAGCCAGCCTTTCCCCGCCGCCTTCCGTTTTGGCGTGCCGTCGGCGCCCGAGTTTTATGGCGATGCAGCAGCCGAAGCGGCGTTCGCAGATGCCCTCGCCCGCCTGCAGGCCATGGGCGGCACCGCCGTCCCCGTCGATTTCAGTCCGCTTGCCGAAGTGGCGGCGCTGCTTTACGAAAGCGCGCTGGTCGCCGAGCGTTACACCGCGATCCGGGGTTTCTTCGACACGCACGAAGGCGATGTCGTCGAGCCGGTACGCAGCATCATCGCCGCCGGCCGCAATTACAGCGCCGCTGATCTGTATGCGGTGCAGACCCGCGTCAAGCTGCTGGGCCAGCAGGCCGACGCCATGTGGGCCAACATCGACGTTTTGCTGGTGCCGACCGCACCCACGCATTACACGATTGAGCAGATGCAGCAGGACCCGGTGGCGCTCAATCGCAAGCTCGGCGCCTACACCAACTTCGTGAATCTGCTCGACTACGCGGCGCTGTCGGTGCCCAGTTCGATGCGAAAAGACGGCCTGCCGTTTGGCATCACCCTGATAGCCCCCTGCGGCAGCGACTGGCAACTGGCCGATCTCGGTCAGCGTTACCACCATCTGAGCGGGCTCTCGCAGGGCGCGACCGGCGAGCCGCTCCCCGCCATGGTCCCCCTCTCCGGCCTGCGCCCGCGAGCGACCGTCCGTATTGCCGTGGTGGGCGCACACCTGTCCGGCATGCCGCTCAATACACAACTGACCGAACGCGGCGCCACATTGGCTTGCAGCACCAAAACCGCGCCGCACTACCGGCTCTATGCGCTGCCCGGCACCACGCCACCCAAGCCCGGGCTGCTGCGCGTGGCGCCCAACCAGGGCGTGTCCATCGCACTGGAGATCTGGGACATGCCGCTGGCCGAATACGGCTCGTTTGTCGCGCTGATTCCCGCGCCGCTGGGCATAGGCACGCTGGAGCTCGGCGACGGCAGCAGCGTGCAGGGTTTTGTCTGCGAGGCACAGGCCTTGCAGGGCGGTGCCAGGGACATTTCCCATCTTGGCGGCTGGCGAGCCTATATCCAGTCGCTCAAACCTCTGACGGCCTGACGCTTTCGACATTGTTTCACCCACCCTTTCTCACCCAAGGAGTTCCCATGACCATTCAAACCACACCCGCTACCGCAAGCCGCAGGAAAGTTCTGGGCACGGGCGCCGCCCTGCTTGGCGTGCTGGGCATGCCCGCCATCGTGCGCGCCCAGGCTGCCCCCAAGATCCGCATCGGCTACTGGCCCATCGCCGCCGGCCTGCCGTTTTACGCGGCCATCGAGCTGGGTTATTTCAAGGAAGCCGGCCTGGACGTGGAGCCCCTCAAGTTCGCAGGCGCGCAGCAGGTCATGGAAGCCGTGCTTTCGGGCCGCTCCGATGGCACCGCCAACGGCACCGGCTCGGCCAATATTGCCATCGGCGAACTGGCCCAGCCAGGCACCTTCAAGATTTTCTGCGCCAACCCGAGCAATGTGAAAAACGTGCTCGACGAGGTCATCGTGCCGGTGGCCAGCCCGGCCAAGGTGATGGCCGACCTCAAGGGCAAACGCGTGGGATCGGGCCCCGGCATCCAGAACGTGACCCTGGCCAAAACCGTGCTGGAGCGCGGCGGTGCCACCGGCGCAACCGTGGTCGAACTGCCGATTGGCCAGCATGTGGCCGCGCTGGCCGCCGGCCAGATCGACGGCGCCTACACGCTGGAGCCCACCGGCACCATAGGCCGCATGAACGGCACCACGCGTGTGCTCGAAGCCGGCGTGATTTCCAGGTACGTGCTCGGCGACAACATGGCGCCCTGGTTCGGCGGCTCGGCGTCGCTGTCTTCGGACTTCATCAAGAAGAACCCGGACGCGGCGAAAAAATTCGTCGCCGCCTACGGCAAGGGTGTGACCTATGTGCGCAGCAAGTCGGTGGAGGCGCGCCAGTACCTCAAGGGTTACACGGCCATTGAGGGCGCGCTGACCGCCGAGGTGCCGCTGGCGGCCTACATGATGTACAACGAGTTCAAACCGGCCGACGTCGCGCACTTCCAGAAGTTCTTCGATCTGTTCTCCGAAAAAGGCATCTTCAGTTCGCGCCTCATGGTGGACACCATGCTTTACAAAGGCTGAACAAGATGAGCACCACCTCTGCAAGGGCAGCGCCGCCAGCGCCTGCCAAACCCTGGACCCCACCAGCGACGGCGCCGGCGGCCGCGGTGCAGCGCAAGCCCGCGCTGGACAGGGCGCTGCCCTTCATTGGCCCGGTGGTGCTCTTCATCATCTGGGACCTGGTGGTGCGCCTGGGTTTTATCAAGGCCATCCTGCTGCCGCCGCCACTGGACGCGCTGGGCGCGCTGGTCAACGGCCTGGCCGGCGGGCCGCTGCTCAAGGACTTTGCGGTCACGGTGTGGCGCACGGTGCAGGCCTTCATGATTGCCGCGGCCGTCGGCATGCCGCTGGGCGTGCTGTTGGGCAGCAACGAGAAGGCCTACCGCAGCGTCGAGTTTTTGATCGACTTCTTCCGCTCGACGCCGTCCTCGGCGCTGATCCCGCTGTTTTTGATGATTTTCGGCGTGTCCGACATCAACAAGGTGGCGATCGCCGCTTTTGGTGCCTTGCTGA
>JAZKIE010000172.1:0-4016 GCA_040385025.1 Pseudomonadota bacterium
GTGTTGTCAGTGGTACAGGCCGCCACCACAATGTCGCCGGGCTGGATCTGCTCGGCCGCCACATGCATCATCCAGTTGTCACCGGGCTGCAGCAGCACCGTGACCGCCGTACCGGAAATCTGCGCGCCGGGGTAAATCGGGCGCATATAGGTCTTCATCAGGCCGACGCGGCCCATGGCCTCGTGCACCGTGGCCGAGCCCAGCTTCGCCAGCCGGTCGGTGGCCGTGCGCTCAGCCCTCGTGATGTTGCGGTAAACAACGCCTAGTTCAAACATGTTCATTTCCCCTGTGTTTTGAGCAGCGCGTCCAGGCGCGGGAACACGCGGCGCGTGTTGGCTTCGTAGATCTGGTGTTTGTCGTCGGCACTCAGGATGGTCGAGGCCTCGATGTAGCGCTTGGTGTCGTCGTAGTAGTTGCCGGTCTCCGGATCGATGCCGCGCACCGCGCCAATCATCTCCGAGGCAAACAACACGTTTTTCACCGGGATCACGGTGTTGAGCAGGTTGATGCCCGGCTGGTGATACACGCAGGTGTCAAAGAAGACGTTGTTCAGCAGGTGATCCTTGAGCAGCGGACGCTTCATTTCCTGCGCCAGGCCGCGAAAGCGCCCCCAGTGGTAAGGCACGGCACCGCCGCCATGCGGAATCAAAAAGCGCAGCGTCGGGAAGTCCTTGAACAAATCGCCCTGGATCAGTTGCATGAAGGCCGTGGTGTCGGCGTTCAGGTAATGCGCGCCGGTGGTGTGAAAGGCCGGGTTGCAGGAAGTCGACACGTGGATCATGGCCGGCAGGTCGTACTCGACCATCTTTTCGTAGATGGGGTACCAGAGCTTGTCGGTCAGCGGCGGGCTGGTCCAGTGGCCGCCCGACGGATCAGGATTCAGGTTGATGCCGACATTGCCATATTCCTTGACGCATTTTTCCAGCTCGGGAATACATGTCTTCGGGTCCACGCCAGGCGACTGCGGCAGCATGGCCACCGGTACAAAGTGCTCGGGAAACAACTGGCTGACACGAAAGCACAGCTCATTGCAAATCGCCGCCCAGGTCGAGGACACCTCGAAGTCGCCGATGTGATGGGCCATGAAACTGGCGCGTGGCGAAAACAGCGTGATGTCGCTGCCGCGCTCTTTCATCAGGCGCAACTGGTTGGTCTCTATGGACTCGCGCAGCTCGTCGTCGCTGATCTTCAGGTCGGCCACGCGCGGTTTGACAGCGGCGTCCTTGATACCGGCGATCTGCTGGTTGCGCCAGGCCTCCAGCGCCTTGGGCGCGGTGGTGTAGTGGCCGTGGCAATCAATGATGAGGCTCATGTGTTCTCCTGTGTTCGTGTTGTGTTCGTGTTCGGTTCAGGCCGGATCCATGCCCTGGCGGCGCTTGGCCTCAGCGGCCTGCGGCGAGCCCAGGTAGTCCAGCAGCGCGTGCACCCGCACCGCTTGCGCCGAACCGGCTGCCACGCTGGCGTGAGCGCCGGCGGAAAAGGTGGTGGTGATCTGGATTTCTGGCGGCAGCGGGCCCACCACGGTGATGCCCGCTACATGGATCAGCTCGCTCAGTTGCTGGAAGCCCAGTTCGACCTCGCCGCGCGCCACCAGCGTGCCGACGGGAACGCCCGGCGGCGCCTGCACCATGCGGCCGGCAATCTCGCCAGCAATGCCCCAGCGTTCGAACAATTTGGCCAGGGCCACGCCGCTGGGCCCGGTCGAGTAACTGATGCTGCGTGCGGCCAGCACAGCGCGTTTGACCGCATCTTCCGAGGCAATGTCTGGCAGCGAAGCGCCAGAGCGAACCGCCACGGCAACGCCCGAGCGAACCAGATCGACCTTGCTGTCAGCCTGAAGATGGCCGGCAGCCATGAGTTTGTCGATGGCGTCAGAGGCGAGCACCACCACATCGAAGGCTTCGCCGGCCTGAACACGTTTGGCGGCATCGACACCGCCTACCGCCTCGATCACGGCATTGCAGCCCGAAAGTTTTTCGAAACTGCTCAACAGTTCAGCCAGCAGTTGGCGGGTCGCCATTGAGGAAATGCCCTTGATCCCGGGAGTCGCACTTTGCATGGAGAGATTCTGATTTGTTCTGTGGCCGGTGGAAAGGCATCGGGAGGACTAGCAGGTATACCATTTGGGCATAATTTGCCAAAAGTTATTCAAAATGGACCTTAAGCAACTCGAATACTTTGTGCGCGTCGCCGAACTCGGCAGTTTCACCCGCGCCTCGATTGCGCTGGACATTGCCCAGCCTGCCCTGAGCCGTCAGGTGCGCCTGCTGGAAGTCGAGTTGCGGCAAAACCTGCTGACCCGCACCGGGCGCGGCGCCATTCCCACCGAAGCCGGCAAGTTGCTGCTCAAACACGGGCGCGGCATCTTGCACCAGGTGGAGGTGGCGCGTGAGGAATTGGGCGCGGTGCGCGGCGGCCTGGCCGGGCGCGTCTCCATCGGCCTGCCGCCCAGCCTGTCCAAACTCATCACCGTTCCGCTGACACTGGCCTTCCGGCAGCAACTGCCGCATGCCCAGCTGACCCTGACCGAAGGCTTCTCCATCCTGATGCTGGAAGGCCTGCGTGTGGGCAACCTGGACATGGCGGTGCTCTACAACTCCGATCGTTCACCCGAGCTGGAAACCACCACGCTGCACTCGGAAGAACTGGTGCTGATTTCACGCAAGACCAGCACCAAGCCAGGCGCTGCCAACAAAAGAGGCACGGGCAAGCGCCAACCCATCACCCTGGCCGAAGTCGCCACCCTGCCCCTGATCCTGCCCAGCCGTCCCAATGCCTTTCGCATCCTGATCGAAGGCGAAATGATCACCATTGGCTGCAAGCCGCAGGTCTCGCTGGAGGTGGACGGCCTGAACGCCATCCTGAGCCTGGTCCGTGAAGGCATGGGCCACGCGGTGCTGCCCAGCTACACCTTGAGCAACGTCGAAGACCCGGCGCACTTCACCTTGCGCAGCATCCGCTCGCCGCGCATCATGAGCGAGCTGATGCTGGTACGCTCATCGCGCCGCGCCAGTACCGACACGCAAAAAATGGCCATCGACGTGGTCTCGTCGGTGGTGATTGAAGCCCTCAAGCCTTACGCCTGACACCCTCAACAACAACGCAACCCCTGCTTGCGAAGCGAAGCCATGAACGCCCTGACACACACACTTTTTCTCACCACCATCGTTCTCGCCGCGGGAGCCACTGCTGCGCAAGGCAACACCCCTGCCCTTGCGTCCTACCCCGTCAAACCGATTCGCCTTGTTGTGCCCTTCACGCCTGGCGGCAGCACCGACATCCTCGCGCGCGCCATCGGGCAGGAACTGACCAAAGCCTGGGGCCAGGCCGTCGTTATTGATAACGTGCCCGGCGCGGGCGGCAGCCTGGGCGCCGACAAGGTGGCAAAAGCCGCGGCAGACGGCTACACCCTGCTCATGGGCCACATCGGCACGCTGGCGGTCAACCCCTCGCTCTACCCCGCCCTGCCCTACGACCCCGTCAAAAGTTTTGCGCCGGTCGCCTGGGTGGCGCGCGTGCCCAATCTGCTGGTGGTGAACCCGCAGGTGGCGGCCCGTTCGGTGAAAGAGCTGATGACGCTGGCCAAGGCGCGGCCCGGCCAGCTCAACTACGGCTCCGGCGGCAATGGCAGCGCGGCGAACCTGGCCACCGAATACTTCAAGCTGCAGACCGGCACCTCGCTGCTGCACATTCCCTACCGGGGCACGGCGCCAGCCGTCAATGATCTGATTGGCGGGCAGATTCAGCTGTTGTTCACGGGCGCGCCCGCTGTGCTGAACCAGATCAAGAACGGCCAGTTGCGGGCGCTTGCCGTCTCATCCCCGCAGCGTCTTCCGGCACTGCCTGATGTGCCCACGGTCGCCGAGGCGGGTTACAAGGATTTCGAGGCCGACCAGTGGTACGGCGTGGTCGCCCCGGCCGGCACATCGCGCGAGGTGGTGGCCAAACTCAATGCGCAGATCAACCTGGCGCTCAATTCAGCCGAACTCAAAACCCGGCTGAACAACGAAGGCGCC
>JAZKIE010000172.1:4116-8371 GCA_040385025.1 Pseudomonadota bacterium
CCAGCAGCCGGTCCGCATAGTCCTGCCAGCGGGCATCCTTGCCAACACCCGCAAACACGCCGGCCCTGGCCTGGTCGGCCACCCACTGCTGCTTGTCGGCAATCGCAGAAGCCATGAAGGGGTCGAACCCCGGCCCGGCTTCGCGCACGGTGTGAGCCGCCTCGCGCATTTCTTCGGCACGGCGCTGGCCGTGCTGCACCACCCGGCTGAAAAAGTAGGCGCCCTGTTTTTCCCAATCGATGCTGGGAAAGGTCTCGGCCAGCGTGGGCAACACGTAGTCTTCCACACCGTAGGCGCGCGCGGTGGTGTAGCTTTCGATCACCAGCGCTTCCAGGCCCTTGATCATCACGCTGCGGCACATCTTGATGGCGCTGGCCACACCGAGCTTGTCGCTGACGGCTTTGGCATCCATGCCCCACGTGCCCAGCACACCCGCCAGATCGGCGGCCTGGTCGCCGCCCAGCAGCATGGGCACGCGGATGCCATAAGGCGGCACCGAGGTCATCACGCCTGCTTCCACATACCGGCCACCGGCTGTGTTGATGAGTTCCGCTGCTTGCTGCTTGGTGCCGGGGGATGCCGAGTTGAGGTCCAGGAATACCGTGCCCGGCCGGATGTGGGGCGCGGCCTGCTGCGCCACCGCCAGCGTGTTCGACGCGGTGACGGCGGAGATCAGCAGATCAGAACGCGCGCAGAGATCGGCCACGGACGTGCAAGCCGCCACGCCGGCCTGCGCAGCGTGCGCGCGTTGCGCCTCACGCAGTGCGGGTGCATCGAACTTGGTATCCCAGGCACTGATGTCTGAAACCTTGCCCTGGAGGCCAGCGGCAAAAATTTTGCCGACCTCGCCGTAACCGATCATGCCCAGGTGTTGAAATTTCACGCCGGATACTCCTTCAACAGACAGGTCTGCGCCTCTATTGCGTGGGGATTTTTGCGCGGACGATCACGTCGCCCCAGCGTTTTGTTTCGCTTGCCAGCAAGGCTGCAGCCTGCTCCGGCGAACTGGCGCGCGCCTCGACATTCAGGTCGGCCAGTTTCTTTTTGACCTCCGGCGAATTGACGGCCGCGTTGATGTCCTTGTTGAGCCGGGCAATCACTTCCTTCGGGGTTTTCGCGGGCGCGGCCAGTGCGTTCCAGCTCGATGCCACAAAAGTCGGCAAGCCGCTTTCTTTGGCGGTGGGCACATCGGGCAAGACGGCGGCGCGCTTGTCGCCGGTGACCGCCAGCACGCGCAGTGCATTGGCCTTGACCTGCGGCAGCACGGGACCGAGGATTTCGACCGCCGCATCGATCTGGCCACCCCGCAAAGCCGTGATCACGGCCGGTGTGCCATTGAACGGAACAATCTGCATGTCCGCGCCCGCGCTGGTTTTGAACAGTTCGGCCGCCAGGTTCTGCGTGCTGCCAATGTTGATGCTGCCGAGATTGAGTTTGCCGGGATTGGCCTTCGCAAAGGCCAGCAACTCTGCAAGCGTCTTGAATTTCGAATCGGCCGGTGTGAGGATGGCGATGTCAAAGAAACCCAGGGTCGAGACTGGCGCAAAATCGCGCACCGTGTCAAAGGGCAGCGACTTGAACAGGCCGGCACTGACCGCCGTGCCGTTGGACATCAGCAGCAGCGTGTGGCCGTCGGGTTCTGCCTTGGCCACCGCATCGCCGGCCACCACACCGCCAGCGCCGGGTTTGTTGTCAATCACCACCGGCTGGCCCAGCGACTCGCTGAGCTTTTGCGCCACCGTGCGCGCGGTCAGGTCCGCCACGCCACCGGCACCAAAGGGCACCACGATCTTGACGGGCTTGTTCGGAAAGGTTTGTGCGCCGGCCAGCGAAGCCAGCAGCAGGGAGGCCAGCAGGCCGGAAGCAAGGCGTTGAAAAGTCATGGTGTGTCTCGCGTTGGTGTCTTGATACCGGGCATTCTGGCCCATGCAGAAACTTTGCGAAAGCCGCCCCGCCCTCTAGCAGCCAGAGCAAAGCTGCATAACAGGGAGCGGCCGGATTTTCAGAAAACAGCAAGAGCCAAAATCGGCTTCAGACCCCATCAGACCTGCGCGACCAGCTATCAATTCAATAGCAAATCGACAGCGCTGCAGCGTCTTTCTGCGTCACCCGACGTACTGCACCAGCCACAGCGAGATCGGCGGGAAAACCAGCAGCAGGATGGTGCGGATCACGTCGCTGACCAGGAAAGGCATCACGCCCTTGTAGCTCTCGGAAATAGGCACACCCTTGGCCATGCCGTTGACCACGTACACGTTCAGTCCCACCGGCGGCGCCAGCAAGCCAAAGCCCACCGTCATCAGCACCATGATGCCGAACCAGATCGCCACGGATTCCTTGGGCATGCCAAAGTCGAGGCCCATCACCACCGGGAAAAAGATCGGGATGGTCAGCAGGATCATGGACAACTCGTCCATCACCGCGCCCAGCACCACATAGAACAGCAGGATGCCCGACACCACCAGCACCGGCGCCACGCCCCAGCCCTGGATCACAGCGGCCAGCTGGGCCGGCACCTGGGTCAGCGCAAGCGCGGTGTTCATCATGTCGGCGCCGATGAAGATCATGAAGATCATCGCGCTGGCGCCCGCTGTCGAATAAAAACACAGCTTGATTTTCTCGAGCGTCAGTTCGCGCCTGAGCAGCGCCGCAACAAAGGTGGCCGCCGCGCCCACACCCGCGCCCTCGGTGGGTGTGAACAGGCCGCCGTAAATGCCACCAAACACGATGATGAAGATGATGCCAATCGGCGCCACCGCCAGCACACCGGCCAGCGTCATGCGCGGGCGGTCTTCGTCATGCTCGGGCGCGTGGCCGGGAAACAGGCGCACATACACGGCAATGGCAATCATGTAGCCGACCATCGCGATGATGCCGGGGATGGTCGCCGCGGCAAACAGCTTGGCGATGTTCTGCTCGGTCAGGATGGCGTAAATCACCAGCGGCACCGACGGCGGGATCAGGATGCCCAGCGTGCCGCCTGCGGCCAGTGTGCCGGTAGAGAGTCGCCCGGAATAACCATGGCGCTTCATCTCGGGCAAGGCCACCGAGGTGATGGTGGCCGCCGTGGCAATCGACGAACCGCAGATCGCGCCGAAGGCCGCGCTGGCCATCACGGCCGCCATGGCCAGACCGCCGCGGAAACCCGCCATGATCACGCTCGCAAACTGGAACAAGGCTTTGGAAATGCCACCCTGTGTGGCGAAGTTGCCCATCAGGATGAACAGCGGAATCACCGACAGGTCGTAGCTGGCAAAACGCGCGTAGGCCAGGCCGTTCATGTTGTTGAGAAAAGGTGCCAGGCCAACCTGGTAGAGGTAACCAAACACACCCGCGACAAACATGGAAATGGCGATGGGCACCCGGATCGCCATCAGGCCCAGCATGCAGGCAAAAATAAGGCCCGCCAACATCAAGGAACTCATTTCGCCTGCTCCGGAAAATCGCCATACACCGTCTGGGTCAGGGCAATCACCCCGGTCAGAATCATCGGGGGCACCATGAAGGCGTAAACAATCCACTCCGGAAAGCCCAGCATCATGGTGGAAGAGTTGGATTTGAAGGCGCTGATGCCGCCCACCACGGTGCGCCAGGCCAGCACCAGCAGCACGGCGCCCAGCAGCAGAGCGCCAAGGCGGTCCAGCCGGCTGTTGGCCGCAGCGGACAGGCGCGCGGTGAAGAAGTCCACGATGATGTTTTCACGCCTGAGCTGACACAGCGGCAGGAACAGCGCCACGGCCGCACCGGCAGCCGCCGCGGTCAGCTCATAGTCGCCGACCAGTGTCGTGCCAATGGTATTGCGTCCGATCAGGCTGATGCAGGTAATCAGCGTGATGACCGTCAGGATCACACCCGCCAGAACCGCGCAGGCTCCGGCCAACAGGGAAAGCAGCTTCAATTCATCACCATGTAAGAGTAAGCCACCCCCTTCGCCTTCACGGCAAAACAGGGGGCAGCGTTGTTGGCAACACCTGCAGGCCGGAAGCAGCCTGCGCGTGAGCGATTATCGTTGGTACTTGGCGATCAGCGCACGGGCTTCAGAGGCCAGTTTGGCGCCGTCGATGTTCTTGCCCTTCATCTCGGCCACCCAGTCGGTCTCGACGGTGGAGGCCGTGCGGCGCCAGCGCTGCGTCTCGGCAACATCCAGTGCAACGATGTTGTTGCCGGCCTTTTCGGCGATGGCACGGCCGGCCACGTCACCTTCGTCCATCGCACGGCCGAACATGGCAGCGGTTTCGATGCCGGAGTTGGCGTC
>JAZKIE010000173.1:0-2349 GCA_040385025.1 Pseudomonadota bacterium
CGCCGCCGCACCGGCCAGCACAAACAGGCCGACCCACAGGTCATTTTTGGAGCGTTGCATCAGGGATTCCTTGGTAAGCACCGCCCACGGCATGCGCCGGGCAGTCGATAGAGGTGGATTTTCTCATTGGAGAGCCTGGTTTCTTGGGTGATAAAAGTCACACACTGAACATCAATGCCGTCAGGATGAAGTCAAGCCCAAGCACGGCCAGCGAGGCCAGCACCACGGTGCGGGTGGTGGCGCGCGCCACCCCCTCCGGCGTGGCCTGAGCTTCAAATCCCTGAAAAAGGGCGATGAAGGTCACCGTGACGCCAAACACAACACTTTTCACAACCCCGTTGCCGACATCGCGCCAGACATCGACGCCGGACTGCATCTGGCTCCAGAAAGCGCCCGCATCCACGCCAATCATCAACACGCCGACCACCCAGCCGCCAAGAATGCCGACGGCGCTGAACACCGCAGCCAGCAAGGGCATGGCAATCACGCCACCCCAAAACCGCGGCGCGAGAATCCGGCGCACCGGATCGACTGCCATCATTTCCATCGCCGAGAGCTGCTCGCCGGCCTTCATCAAACCAATTTCGGCTGTCAGCGCTGTGCCTGCACGACCGGCAAACAGCAGCGCCGTCACCACCGGACCCAGTTCGCGAACCAGGCTCAGTGCCACCAGCAACCCAAGCGCCTCGGAGGAGCCATAACGCTGCAGCGCGTAATAACTCTGCAGCCCCAGCACAAACCCAACAAACAGCCCCGACACCGTGATGATGGCCAGCGAGTAGTTGCCGAGAAAAAGAATCTGGTCGCGAATCAGGCCAAAACGCGCAAACACCGGCCCGGTCAGCGCGAGCAGGCGCGCCATCATGCGGGCACCGTAGCCGAGCTCTCTCAGCATGCTGCGCGTGGCAAAACCCAGGTCAGCAACCAGGTTGACGATGCTCATGGCCGCTTTCCCTTGCCCACCGCAGCCTGCGGCCCGAAATCCTCAGCCTCACCCGGTCCCGGATAGTGAAACTGGACCGGACCTTCGGCCAGCGCATTGACAAACTGGTGCACCAGCGGATCCGTGGAATGACGCACTTCTTCGGGCGTGCCCTGGGCCGCAATGCCGCCATTGGCCAGAATGATGACTTTGTCGGCGATGCGAAATGTTTCTTCCAGGTCATGCGACACCACGATGCTGGTGATGCCCAGGGTGTCGTTGAGCTGGCGTATCAGTTGCGCGGCGGTGCCGAGTGAAATCGGGTCCAGGCCGGCAAAGGGCTCGTCGTACATGATGAGTTCAGGGTCGAGCACAATCGCGCGTGCCAGTGCCACCCGCCTGGCCATGCCGCCGGAGACTTCGCTGGGCATGAGCTCGCGCGCACCGCGCAGGCCAACCGCATTGAGCTTCATGAGCACGATGTCGCGGATCAGCTCCTCCGTCAGGGACGTGTGTTCGCGCAGCGGAAAAGCCACGTTGTCGAACACGCTGAGGTCGGTGAACAGTGCGCCGAACTGGAACAACATGCCCATCCGGCGGCGTGCGGCGTACAGATCGGCCTGGCTCAGCCGCCCGACGTCGCGGCCATCAAACAGCACCTCGCCTTGATTGGCCTTCTGCTGGCCGCCGATGAGGCGCAACACCGTGGTTTTTCCGCCGCCTGAAGCGCCCATCAACGCGGTGACCTTGCCACGCGGCACCGACAGCGTGACATCGTTCAGGATCACACGATCACCTGTGGCGCCTGGGTAGGCAAAGGTCACATGTTTGAATTCAACCAGAGGAGAAGGCACGCGGTCGGACATGAGAGGGAAGAAAAAGCCGGCGAGAGTACCGGCTTCGATTGCAATGACCCCGATGATAAAGGGTTTGCCCTGATGAGGTTGCCGGAACAGGGGGTTTGTCCCTCCCAATGTCACCCCTGAACATGGGGTTGCGCCCATCGGGCAAACCAGCACGCAAATACCGGCCAATGCCTCGTGACACCGCATTCATATGCGAAATCGGGCGCCAGCCCTTCAGCCACGAGCGCACGCAGCTATCTTTTTTATAGCGTTTCGGCAACTGCCGAGAAACCGACCCTAGCGCGGCAGGTCGCTGTAGCCCATCAGGAGCTCGTCCACCGAGCGGGCGGCCTGCCGGCCTTCCCTGATTGCCCACACCACCAGGCTTTGTCCGCGGCGGATATCGCCGGCCGCAAACACCTTGGGAACGTTGGTCGCGTAACCGCCGGTGAAGTCGGTGCTGGCCTTGGCGTTGCCGCGTGCATCTTTCTCCACGCCGAAAGCCTCCAGCACGGCGGAAACTGGAGCGACAAAACCCATGGCCAGCAGCACCAGGTCGGCCTTGAGCGTCTGCTCCGAGCC
>JAZKIE010000174.1:0-6937 GCA_040385025.1 Pseudomonadota bacterium
TCCGAAACGCTGTCAGGCACCTGGGAAACGCTGGTGGCCGGCCAGGCCGATCTCGCCATTGGCTGCATTGTGGAAGTCACGCAATCGCGCGGCATCCTGAACCGACCCATGGGCGAGTTGCCCTTTGTGTTTGCCGTGGCTCCGCATCACCCCCTGGCCGGCGAAAGCGGCAGCATCAGCGATGCACAGTTGCAGCAGCACCGCGCAGTGGCTGTGGCCGACACCACCCTGCGCGGTTCGGGTGTCAGCGTCGGCCTGCTGGGTGGCCAGGACGTGCTGACCGTGCCCACCATGCACTACAAGCTCGAAGCCCAGTTGCGCGGCATCGGTTGCGGCTTTTTGCCGGAATGCCTGGCCCGGCCTTACCTGAGCACCGGGCGCCTGGTGGCCAAGACGGTAGACCGGCCGCGCCGCGCCGTGGCCATGAGTTACGCCTGGCGCGGCCACAGCGCTACAGCCGCAAGCACAGCCGCAAAAAAAGGCCTGAAAACCGGCGCCCAGCCCGCCCCGGCGGCGGCCCATGGCCGCGCCTTGAACTGGTGGCTGGAACAACTGGCCAGGCCGGCGACGCAACTGGCATTGCTGGAGCGTCACCACAGCGTGTAGAGTGCAGCCATGACAGCAAAAACAAAACCCGGCAAAAAACCATCCAAACCTCCCGCGGCCCCGTCCGCCCCCCGGCACTACGCCGTAGTGGGTGCCGGCATTGCCGGCATCACCTGCGCACGCACCCTGATGCAAGCCGGACACCGGGTCACGGTGTTTGAAAAAAGCCGCAGCCCCGGCGGCCGCATGGCGACCCGCCACACAGAATTTGGCGACTTCGACCATGGCACACAGTACTTCACGGTGCGCGATGCACGCTTCGAAAAAGCCCTGTCCATCAGTGCCGGTCTGGTGAGGCCCTGGAGCGCCAACACCGTGCGCATTCTCGACGAGGCCGGCCGAGTCGTGGCGTCCTCGCTGCCGCCCAAGGAGGCGCACTGGGTGCCGACACCGGGCATGAACGCGCTGGTCAAACAATGGGCCCAGCCGCTGGCGGCAGCCGATGCGCTGGTGCTGGAAACCCAGGTGATCCGCATGGAAGCAGACAAGCTGCACCCGGAGCGCTGGCAACTGCAGACCGAAGGCCCCGGCGCGCGCCCCCTGGTGTATTCGGGCTTTGATGCGGTGATTCTGGCCCTGCCCTCGCCGCAGGCGCATGCCTTGCTGCTGAGCTCGCAACAAGGTAAGACCCTGATGCCGGCACTCGCGGATGTGACTATCGCTCCCTGCTGGACCCTGATGCTGGCCTTCCCGCAAGCCCTGCAGCCTACGCTGGCGCACCTCGGCCCGCAGTGGAATGCCGCGCGCAGCACCCACCACCGCATCGCCTGGCTGGCACGCGAGTCGTCCAAACCCGGCCGCAGCGCGATCGAACGCTGGACCGTGCAGGCCAGCCCCGAATGGTCCGAACGCCACCTCGAGGATGACGACGAACGCGTGAAGGCCAAACTGCTCAAGGCCTTCACCGAGGTCACCGGTATACGCGCACAACCGCCTCATGCTGCCGTGCACCGCTGGCGTTACGCCCAGACCACCGGGGTGCTGGGCAAGCCCTTTTTGTGGGACGCCAAATCCCGCATCGGCGCCTGCGGCGACTGGTGTACCGGCCACCGGGTCGAGGACGGTTTTGTCTCCGGACTGGAAATGGCCCTCTCGCTGGTCTGAACAGGTCCGCCTGCCACCGTCACCGCACCGCGATAAGGCGGCAAACCATTTCCATCGAATACGGCGATGAGCAAGCTTTCTGTCTACACGGGCAGGTTCGCCCCCTCGCCCACCGGGCCGCTGCATGCCGGCTCGCTGGTGGCGGCGCTCGCGAGCTGGCTGGACGCGCGGGCCCACGGCGGTCAGTGGCTGGTGCGTATCGAGGACATCGACACGCCGCGCTGCGTTCCGGGCGCCGACACCCTGATCCTGCGGCAACTGGCAGCCTGCGGGCTGCTGCCCGATGCGCCGCCGCTGTACCAGTCGCAGCGCAGCACGGCCTACCAGGCCGCACTCGATGGACTGATCGCCAGGCAACTCGCCTACCCCTGCGGCTGCACGCGGCAGGAGATCGCGCAGGCGCTGGCCGATGCCGGCCAGCCCAAACCCCGCCATGGCGAGCTGATCTACCCCGGCACCTGCCGCCACGGGCTGCAGGGCCGCACCCCGCGTGCATGGCGTTTCTTGACGGGATATCGTGAATCAAATTGGCCTCCAGCCCATGGTGCACGAGCGCAAGCAGCTATGAATTTTGTAGCAAATCCAGGCCTCAGCTGGCACGACCGGCGTCTCGGCGCGCAGCAGCAAAACGTCGCGCAGGCCGTCGGCGACTTCGTGCTCCGGCGCGCTGACGGCCTGTGGGCCTACCAGCTCGCCGTGGTGGTGGACGACGGCGCGCAAGGCATCACCGATGTGGTGCGCGGCGAGGACCTGCTCGATAACACCGCGCGGCAAATCCTGCTGCAAAGCGCGCTGGGCCTGCCAACACCCCGCTACCTGCATGTGCCGCTGGTACTGGGAGCCGACGGCGAAAAACTTTCCAAGCAAAATGGCGCGCAGCCGCTGGACAGCGCTGAACCGCTGGCCAGCCTGAACGCCGCGGGCAAAGTGCTTGGACTGCGGGCGGCTGCGGGCGACATGACGGACTGGCTGGCCCAGGCAGTGCAGCAATGGGCGGCCCTGTAGCCGCCGTCGCTCAGCACGCGCCGGTAAAATCAGCGCTGTGACTGAAACAACTCCCCCCGGCGATAACTCCCCTCCTGCGACAGATGCGACGGATGTCGCCCACCACCGCAGCATCCGCAGCTTTGTGCGCCGCACCGGGCGCACCACCATCGGCCAGGCCAAGGCCTTCGAGGACGTCGGGCCGGCCTACCTGCTGCCCTATGCGCCTGAGCCCATGGACTTTGCGGCGGTGTATGGGCGCACGGCGCCCACCATTCTCGAAATCGGCTTCGGCATGGGCGAGGCCACGGCCCATATCGCCGCGCTGATGCCGGAGAAAAACTTTCTCTGCTGCGAGGTCCACACGCCGGGTGTGGGCGCCCTGCTCAAACGCATCAGCGAACAGGGCCTGAGCAACATCCGCATCGTCCAGCACGACGCCGTCGAGGTGCTGCAACACATGCTGGCGCCGCACTGCCTGGACGGCGTGCACATCTTTTTTCCCGATCCCTGGCACAAGAAGAAACATAACAAGCGCCGGCTGATCCAGCCGCCGCTGATTGCGCAGTTGGTCACCCGCATCCAACCCGGCGGCTACCTGCACTGCGCCACCGACTGGCAGCCCTATGCCGAGCAGATCCTCGAGGTACTGGGGGCCGAGGAGCTGCTGAAAAACACGGGCGGCAGCGCCGATGGCGGCTACGCGCCCAAGCCGCACTACCGCCCGCTCACCAAATTTGAAAACCGCGGCATCAAGCTCGGGCACGGCGTCTGGGACCTGGTGTTCGAACGCGTGTGAAGCACAGGCCTGCGCTTGGGGGGCTGCCGGTCCGAAATGGCGTGAGCCCGAGCTGTGTCAGCCTGCCCGGCGGCGACTGGCCAACCTTCACCGACTTCCTGGTCCAGCGTTTCCCCGATATTTCGCGCGAAGTGTGGCTTCAGCGCATGGCGGACGGTGAGGTTGTGGACGAGTTCGGCGAGGCCGTCACGCCCCAAGGCGCCTACCGTGGCCACATGCGGCTGTACTACTACCGCGCCCTGCCGCCGGAAACCCCAATTCCCTTCGACGAGGAACTGCTGTTCCAGGACGAGCACCTGGTGGTCGTCGACAAGCCGCATTTTTTGCCGGTCACACCTTCGGGCCACTACCTGCAGGAGACCTTGCTGGTGCGCCTGAAAAACCGGCTGGGCCTGGACGGCCTGAGCCCGATCCACCGCATTGACCGGGAGACCGCAGGCATCGTGCTGTTTTCGGTGCAGCCCTCCGAACGCGCTGCCTACCAGGACCTGTTCCGGCAGCGCACGGTGGACAAACGGTATGAGGCGATTGCACCCTGGCGCGCCGACCTCGGCTTTCCGCGCGTGAGCCGCAGCCGCATTGTGGAAGGCCAGCCGTTTTTTCGCCAGGCCGAGGTGGACGGGCCGCCCAACAGCGAAACCCGTATCGAGCTGCTGGAGACCCGCGGCACGCTGGCGCGTTACGGCCTGAGCCCGGTCACCGGTAAAAAACACCAGTTGCGCGTGCACATGTTTGCGCTGGGCCTGCCCATCGTCAACGATCGCGTGTACCCGCCGCTGGACCCGACGCCCGGGGACGACTACCGCTTTCCGCTGCAATTGCTCGCGCAGGCCATCAGCTTTGACGATCCGTTCACCAGGCAGCGCAGGCAGTTCAGCAGCAAGCAGCGGCTGGAGTTGCCCTGAGTACAGATGCAGACTCAGCTTGAGTCGGTCTGGTCGCACGCATAAAAAAGCGCCCCGAAGGGCGCTTTCTTTTACAGGTCAAACCTGTTCAGGCCTTGATCTCTTTCGCCGTGATCTGGTACTTGAAATCGTCAGGCGCGTAGGAGTCAAAGCGACCGCCCGTATCTTCGGCCACGGGGTACATGAAGAAGCCCAGCTTTTCGAGTTTCGAATTCGGAAGCGCGATGTCGTGTGCGGTGTTGTAGGCCATCCAGTTGCCTTCCCAACCGCCGAACAGCGCCTTGTTGACCGGTGCAACCACCGGGTTGGTGGTGCTTTTGATCCAGTCGGCGGTTTCCAGACGCATCACCTTGGCCACGTCGGCAGGGTCCATCGCCACCCAGCCGTAGCCCTTGAGGAACACTTCCGAGCGGCAATGCTGCGCGCCCTTGAGGCTGGACGGATTGCCGCTGAGCTCCTTGTAGCCAAAGGCCGACGGCACCAGGCGGATGCCATACACATCACGCGCCGGGAGGCCAACCGAGCGGCACAGGCCCACAAACAGCGCGTTCAGGTCGGCGCATTTGCCGCCCAGGTTGCCGGTCTCCAGCATGGTCTTGATATCGCCTTCACCGCAGCCGCGCACCTTGGGGTCGCGGTAGGTGTTGGCGACGATCCAGTCGTAAATCTTCTGCGTTTTTTCAACATCGGTTTTGGCAGTACCGATGGCTTGTTGTGCTGTCGTGCGCACGATACCGTCGGTCGGCAAAAATTTTGTCGGGCGGGTGAAAAAACGCAGCGTGTCGGCATCTTCGCGCACGGCGGTTTTTTTCGACCAGTCGATGGCGCGGCCCTGGGTCTGCACGCGGCTGGTCAACTCCACAAAAGGCTGCGCCTGACCGGCAGCAAATTCGGCGTACAGCATCTTGGCGCCGTCCACGCCGTCGTCGGTCAAATCGGTCGTGCCATTGCTGGAAAAACTGTTGCCCTGCGAACGCTGGTAGTCGCTGTTGACCGAGGGAATCGGCAGCCAGACCTTGCTCACGCCCTTGGGCTTGAGGATGTCCACGCGCGTCGTGACCTCGAAGGTGCGCCAGGCGCCGCTTTGCGGCGCAAAGTTGCTGCGTACCGGTGCTGGCGCCTGCGCAAAGTTGACGGCCGGGAATGCGGCAGCCATCGCGGCTGCAGCGGTATTTTTGAGGAAGGTACGGCGTACGGTGGTCATGAAAGGAGCTCCGGCAAGGTGGTGAGGGCGACGTGACCGGGCATGTGAAGGTGCGCCGGGGTGTCAGTGCGGCAGGAAGAGTGCCTGGCCGCGGCCAATTATCGCCGCAATCGGATGGCAGCCGGGCCAGCAGGCCTCCACCCGACCCGCAGCACCTCGGGGTTAGCCCCTAGAAAAAAAGCCTGGGTTATATTGGCCCGAAACGGGCGCAAGAAAGGCTCCTGGAGACGTTTCAGACAATGCTAAACAACCGGCCGAGGAGATGGGGCGCATGAGGCAATCGGGCAGACCAGACGCGCCGGCAGGTGGCATCGTGCTCAGGCAGGCCGTTCCCACCGACCCTGCAGCGATGCGGCATGTTTTGTTGGTCCGTCTTGACGCGCTGGAGCTTCTCCCTTCGGTGCTGGCCGATACAGGCACGGACGCGACGGGACCTTTTCTGCGCTTCAGCCTCGCCGCAGAACCCGCTGCCGACTGGGCGCCCGGCCATGACACGCTGGCCCTGTCCCAAAAGCTGCAACTCGACACGGCGCACCGTCCGGCCGACCTGGTTCGTGAAATTGTGCTGGCCCTGCTGATGGCACCGGTCGCTGTGGAGTTTCCCGGCCTCGACGAACTGGTGTCGGCGGTGCACATCCGCCGCAACATCGTGCAGGCCGCCCGCAAAACCACGCTGGCCTTTCACACCAGCCAGGCCGAGCGGCCCGAGGACTGCTGGACTTACAAGGAAGACTGCGGCTTTGTCATCCTGCCCGGCGTCTCCTTGCCCGCAGCGCTGGCCAAGGCCACGCAGCCCGAGGTGTCCGGCACGCTGTATTCGTTTTCCTGTTACCGTGCCACCGAGTACGTGATCCTGCTGGGCATTGCCGAGGAACTCGCGCATTGCCACCCGGTGCTGTTCCACCAGTTGGAGACCCTGTGGACGCAGCGGCCCATCATGTCGGGGGAGTTCCACGAAGTCTTTCTGCGCGAGCAGGGAACGATGGACGCGCCGCTGCCGCCGCGCTATTTTGTGCCGGGCGACCGTGTCTGGTTTCGCAACCCCGACGAGGCGTCGGCTGATGCATCAGGCTACGAAGGGTCCTGGGTGATTTACCTGGGCGCCGGCCTGTTCACCAATTTCTGGAAACACGAGCAGCCCTACACACTGGCCGACAAGTGCTTGGAAATTTTCCATTGGCGTCACGCCACTTACCTGGACGCGGGTGGTGACAAGCGTATGGACGAAGCCAGGGTTGAAACGCTGGTGGCGGCCAGCTTGCTCGACCCCGCCGAGGTCGAACGCATCCTGGCCATGATGCAGCGCTACCGCGAGCCGCGCGGCGTCTACGTGGA